>JAUXEH010000303.1 GCA_030620655.1 Candidatus Aminicenantota bacterium
CTATGTGGGCGCGGCAGCCTTCGCACAAGAGTATGACATACAGACAGCCCGGAAACTCAGGATTGAGCTGTGGTCGATCGGAAAGAGAAAAACAACGACCCCAAGACAAGGAATAATAGATGCGTAGGGACAAAACAGGTGGTGATCAAATGAAAGAATTCATGAACAGTCGCCACCCGCTTTTCGTATCTATTTCCCCCCTGTCATTGCGAAACTCCGCAGGAGTTGAAGCAATCCCGCGTCATTGCGAGCGAAGCGAAGCAATCTCATGAGATCGCTTCGTCGCTGCGCTCCTCGCGATGACATGAAGCCGCAATGGAACTCCTTGTCGAATCGCGAAAGAAATCCTCAAGCCTGAAAGGGTTTTCCCGGGATAAGAGATTGACTCCAGCCGGGGTTGTTGATATTCTTTTGTTCATACAGGGAGGGTAATATGGCGACTGAATGCCCCAAATGTCACACCGAGAACCCACTCGATTCGAAGTACTGTAAGGAATGCGCGTCGGCCCTGCTGACCCAGGCAGAGATGGACGTGATCCATACCCGGACCATCGAGACCCCGATCCGGGAGCTGACCACGGGAGTCACCTTTGTGGGCCGATATCAGATCATAGAGGAGCTGGGCAAAGGAGGCATGGGCAGGGTCTATAAGGTCCTCGACACAAAAATAAATGAAAAGATCGCGTTGAAGCTCATAAGGCCCGAGATCTCATTGGATAAGAAGATCATCGAACGCTTTGGCAACGAGCTGAAGCTGGCCCGCCAGATCAGCCACCGCAATGTGGGCCGCATGTATCATCTGGAGGAGGAGAGGGGAACCCACTACATCACCATGGAGTTTATCCCGGGGGAGGACCTGAAAAGCATGATCCGGATGAGCGGGCAGATGGGGATCGGGACCGCCATTAACATCGCCCGGCAGGTCTGTGATGGCCTGGCTGAGGCCCATCGGATGGGAGTCATCCACCGGGACCTGAAACCCAGCAACATCATGATCGACAAGGAGGGCAGTGCCCGGATCATGGACTTCGGGATCGCGCGCTCGCTCAAGGCCAAGGGGCTCACCGGCCCCGGCATCATGATCGGGACGCCCGAGTATATGTCTCCCGAGCAGGTGGAGGCCAAAGAAGTAGATCAGCGCGCGGACATCTATTCACTGGGGATCATCCTCTATGAGATGCTCACGGGCCGGGTCCCCTTCGAGGCAGACACGCCCTTTGCCGTGGGTGTCAAACAGAAGAGCGAGGAACCGGAAGATCCCGGGAAATACAATCCCAGGATCTCGGAGGGCTTTAGTGCCTTGATCCTGAGGTGCCTGGAAAAGGACAGGGAGAAGAGGTTCCAGGGCGTAGGAGAACTGCGGTCCGCGATCGAAGCGATAGAGGGGGGACTTCCCACCACCCAGCAGGTCGAGCCCCAGCGTGTGCCCCTCACGTCCAAAGAGATCACCGTTTCCTTGAGTGTAAAGAAGCTGCTGGTCCCGGCTGCGATCGTCGCTGCCCTGGTCGTAATCGCCCTCTTCGGCTGGAGGCTCCTGCGTCCGGAGAGGACAATTCCCGGGGCGGGGGGAAAGCCCTCTCTGGCTGTCTTATATTTCAAGAACTCCACAGGGGACGCGGAGCTCGAACACTGGAGGACAGCCCTGGCGGAGTTGGTGACCACCGACCTGTATCAATCCAGGTACATACGGGTTCTGAGCGAGCCCAGGCTCTATGATATCCTGTCGGATCTCGGCCAACTGGAGGCCCAAAACTACTCTTCGGACACACTTGTAGAGGTGGCCTCCCGGGGGAATGTTAATCATATCCTGACCGGGAACTTCACACGGGGCGGGGACATCTACCGCATGAACGTCACCCTGCATGATGCATCCACAGGAGAGGTCGTCGCCTCGGAGCAGCTCGAAGGGACCGGCGATCAGAGCTTCTATTCAATGGTGGACGAGCTGACGCCCTGGATCAAATCCCAGTTCGCCCTTTCCCGATCCATGATCGCGGCGGACATAGACAGGCATGTGGGGGAGATCACCACCTCGAATACCGAGGCCCTCAAGTTCTATGTCCAAGGGCGAAAACTCCACTTGGAAGGTAATAGTCGGGAGAGCCTTACCTCCATGGAAAAGGCCGTCGCCATCGATCCTGACTTTGCCATGGCCTACCGGTCCATGGCCATGAGCTACGGCAACCTGCGGCTTCACAATGAGCGGGGGAAATACATCCGGAAGGCCATGGACCTCACAGAGCGGCTGCCGGAGCGGGAGCGTCTGCAGATCCAGGGAGACTATTACAGCGAAGCCGAGGCGACCTACGACAAGGCGATAGAGGCCTATGAAAAACTTGTGGAGCTCTACCCCGACGCCCTGAATGCATACCACAACCTGGCGTTGATCTATGACCGGATGGGTGAGTTACAAAAGGCCATCCCGTGGTATGAAGAGAGCATAAAGCATGGCGATTCTTCTCTGACCGTCACGAACCTGTCGGCTGTTTACCGCCAGGCCGGTTTGTATGACAAGGCTGAGGAGCTTTTGCGGGGATATCTAAGAGATATTTCCGAAGATCCCGAGATATATCGGGACCTCTCGCTCCAGTTCATCCATACAGGAGACCTGGAACGGGCGCAGGCTGAGCTGGAAAAGGCCTTCCTGCTCGATCCCACCCACTACGAAAACATTGTCAGGCAGGGGGATATCCTGCGGTACAGGGGAGAGCTGACCGGGGCGGAAATCGAGTATAGAAAACTCCTGGAACGGAAAGAGCCCATAGCCCGTATTATCGGAACCTTTGGAGTCGTTAATCTCCATTATCTGAGAGGAAAATACCAGGATGTTCTAAACGAGTGGAACAATGTCCGGGAATTCATTCGGGGATTCGGCCAGCCGAGGTGGAAATCCCGGGGCCACATCGAATTCGCTGGATTTTATTATAAGACCGGAAAATCCAGGGAAGCGGTCCAGGAAGCCGATGAGGGATATGCCTCCGCTGCTGAGGTCAACTATCGTCCCTCCATGAGGCAGGCCCTGCTCCTGAAATGTCTGGCCTACACCCAGATGGATGCCCTGGAGGATGCGGAAAAGACAGCAGGCGAGCTCAAGACGTTGATCGATTCAGGGAGCAACCGGAAGGCCATCCAATTGTTCTACCATGCCTCCGGCGAGATCGAGCTGCAAAAGGGAGACCACGGCCGTGCCATCGAATTGTTCCGGCAGGGCATCTCCCTGCTGGAGTACGGCCCTCTCAACTATCCGGCCTTTTCTCTCGAACCCCTGGCCAGGGCCTATTTCGAGTCGGGCGACCTGGAGCAGGCTCGGAATGAGTATGAACGCATATCCCGGCTCATTGCCCCGGGTTTATCGGGCTGGGACATCTATGCCAAGAGCTTCTACATGCTCGGCAGGATCTATGAGCAGCAGGGCGAAACCGAGCCGGCCATCGAACAATACGACAGATTTCTCGACCTCTGGAAGGACGCGGATCCTGGGCTTATCGAAGTGGAGGACGCGAAGGCGCGGGTGGCGGCCCTAAAGCAGTGAAGGCAGCGCTCAAGCAAGAAAGCGTCCTTGCAGCTTGAATATATCCTTCCCACCGTCCGTATTCTGTAATACCATGGGCAGGAGGCTGTGAACAGCCCTGGAAAGGCGGAAACATGAACGTCATCGAAACCCACAAACTCACGAAATTCTATGGCAAAGACCGGGGCATCCTCGACCTGGACCTCGAGATTCAGGAAGGTGAGATATTCGGATTCATCGGGCCCAACGGGTCCGGGAAGTCCACCACCATACGCACCCTGCTGGGCCTGATCTTCCCCACCAGCGGCAGCGGGACGATCTTCGGCCGGGACATCGTGAAAGAGAGCAAAGAGATCAAGAAGCACATCGGGTTCATGCCCTCGGATGTCAATTACTACGAGAAGATGGATGTGGCCGAGCTGCTGCATTATTCC
>JAUXEH010000451.1 GCA_030620655.1 Candidatus Aminicenantota bacterium
CTCGGGTCGTCGCGCGCGCCGGCGAACAAGGGATCGACGTTGAGCTCGCGGATCCAGAAGCCCTGGTCCCGGAAGGCTTTTTCCAGCCAGGTAAAACCCTGGTCTATTTCCCCGATGTTGAAAGAGAGGGCCGCCATCCAGTAGCGGGACACATAGGTTTCCAAGGAGCGGCTCATCAATTCATCAAAGATCCGCCGGGACTCCTCACCTTTCCCCATCCTCTGCAGGATGATCCCGGTGATGCACTCCAGCATGGGGACCCAGGCTTTCTGTACGGCTTTTTCCCGCTCTATCGCCTCCATGGCCTTGCCATCCTCCCCCTGCTCCAGATACACCAGGGCCCGGCTCATGTGCGTGAAGCTGAAGTTGGGATTCGTGTCCAGAACCTTGTCCAAGATCTCGGCGGCCCGGTCGTAATCTCCGGCAAAATAGAACACGCGCCCCAAGTTTCTTCTCGTGTTTAGGGAATAGGGATCGAGATCGATGGCCGTTCTGAGAGCTTCTTTCGCTTCCTCCATCCGCCCCAGGCACATCAAATTGTAGCCATAGAGCTGGTAGGCGCGGGAGTAGTTGGGATTCAGGTCGATCGCCCGCTGGAAGTGCCCGAGCGCTTCCTCCCACGCGAACTCCGCGATCTTTATGCTGCCCATAGCCGCCTGGGCCTCTTCCAACTGGTCGTCGAGCTCGACGGCCCTGAGTGCGTTTTCCTTGGCCAGTGCGTTGGCAACGGGAGTCGGCATGGTTCCCGAGGCCGGCGCCACCGAGTAGGTATCGGCCAGTTCCGCATAAGCCAATGCAAAGCCGGGGTCCTCGGCGATCGCCTGCTTGAACAATTCGATCGCACGGGTAAAACCCTCCGCCGTCTGCTGATGGGCATAGAATCGGGCCTGGCGGAAGAAATCCATGGCTTTCTGGTTCTCTGTGGCGCGCTTGACAATCCTGGTCCGCTCCTCACCCAGGAGGTCGATCTTCAGCTTCTCGGCGATGGCCAGGGCGATCTCGTCCTGGATGGCGAATACATCGTCCGGCGTACGATCCCACCTGTCGGACCATATGTGGTAGCCGTCCGCCACATCGACGAGCTGGGCAGTGATGCGGAGCTGATCCCCGCTTTTGCGTACACTTCCCTCGAGCACGGCCGCCACGTTGAGCTCACGGCCGATGTCCCGCACATCCATCTGTCTGCCCTTGAAAGCGAAGACAGAGGTCCGGGCCACGACCCGCAGGTCCCCGATATTGGCCAGGGCGTTGATCAGTTCCTCCGTCAGCCCGTCACTGAAGTATTCCTGTTCCTCGTCACCGCTCATGTTCTGGAAGGGAAGGACCGCAATGGAATTCTTCCATTCCCTGGGTGTGCGACTCTCCTGCCCGTGAGCCTCTTTTCCATGGGCGAACATCCCCCTGATCTGCCGGGCATTCAGGGCCACAGCCGCCATCAGGATTATGCCGATCAGGAAATATTCCAGCTTGAACCTGCGGAGGGTAGTGGTTCCCTGGAACCACCTCAAGATGACCTGGATGAGCAGGGCCGCCGACAGCGTGATGATGATCACATCCACGACCTGGTGGGGGAAATGGTAGTGATTAACCAGGATGTGGTGGCCGAACTCGAGAAGCAGGAATCCACTCCCTGCATAGGCGGCCAATATGCGAAGGATCTTGCGTTCCCGAAGTTTGCGCATGAAAGCGCCTTCACCTTCCTTGGGCTCGGATGACGGCTTCTGAACGTGCATGATGCCGTATTATACGGAATTTTCAGGCTCATGGCGAGGCCTAAGTGCTCTAGTTCGTAATTCGGTGACTTAATATTTTGTCATTGCGAGGAGCGAAGCGACGTGGCAATCTCATCTTAAAAAGAGATTGCTTCGCTATCGCTCGCAATGACAATTTA
>JAUXEH010000401.1 GCA_030620655.1 Candidatus Aminicenantota bacterium
CAGAAGGATGGGAGCCCAGGATCTGAACACGCTCATGTCTCCGGCAAGTTTCTGGATTATACTCGTTTTAGTCGTTCGGTTCAAAGCCCCGGGCATTGCCCCTCCCGGATTGAAGTGTTATGTTTTAGGTCGGACGCTGTTATGGGTCTCCGGATTATTGGAGATCGGCTGAACCATGGATATGGAAAAGGCATACCAACGCTCCCTGGAGGACAAGGCCCGCTCCCTGCATGCCGGGCTGGATCGTCTCGGTTACGGGCCCTCCCCCCCCCGGATCATCCAGGCTCCTTTAACGGACGGCTTTCGCAGCCGCGCCAAGTTCAAGATCTTCAGAGAGCAAGAAACGCATCGGGTGTGCGGAACAGACCCGGCGGCCGGCGAGGTGCCGGTCGAAGACATGCTCTGGATCCTCCCGGAATGGGCCCGCCGTGTGGTTAAACAGCTGCAGGAAACCTTTCTTTCTGGGTTTGACGAGTTTCCGGTGGACGGATTCGAGGTGAAGCTGGCCCACGGTCGGCAGGAGGCGCACCTCACGCTCTCGGTAAAACGGGGACAGGGCAAGGGCTACGCCCCCCTGAGCGCGGAGCTTCTGTCCTGCATCCCGGAGATCCGCGGCGTGGCCGTTCCCTCGCGCCGTGAATCCTTTGGGAACCAGTGGATCCGGCACCGCCTTGGCAGCCGGGAGTTCATAGCCCATTACAGCGCCTTTTTCCAGTCGCATCCGGATCTGACCTTGCCGCTGCTGCATGAGGTGCAGAAGATCTCGGGCGGATCAGAGGCCCATGGGATCGTCGATCTGTACTGTGGAGTAGGGCTTTTTTCCCTGTTCCTGGGCTCGTCCGACACCCCGATCCTCGGTGTGGACAACCATCCCCGGGCTGTGGATTCGGCGGTTAGCAACGCCGAACAGATGGGCTTCCCGCGGGCACGGTATGTCTGCGCAGCGGTGGAATCTCAAATTTCCATGATCGAAATACGGCCCCAGGACCTGGTGCTCCTGGATCCCCCTCGCTCCGGGTGTCCGGCCGAGACCATCCGGGCAGTCGCCGCGCTGAATCCCCGGGAGGTCTGCCTGATCTCCTGTTTCCCGCAGACCCATTTCATAGACCTTGAGGTGTGGAGGTCTGCCGGGTATTCCCTCCGCCGGATGTCCGCACTGGACATGTTCCCGTTCACGGAATTCCTGGAAACGGTTTCCCTACTCGAAAGGCAAAACTGAGGGATCGGACCGAGGGCCTATGCCGGCTGTTCGGGCTCCTCGGTTTTTTCCGGGAGCTGTTCGGCCTCATGGGAGCTGAGCTGCTCCAACTTGTCCGTGAACTTCTCCAGGCGTTTCTCCGCCTCGTCGAATCTGCTGCCGGCATTGCTCAGGTGAGAGCCGATCTTCTGAAAAGTATCCCGAAACCGGCCGAGGTCCCCCTGCAGGCGCGAGAGGGACTGGAAGATGGACAGGGCCGATTTCTCGATCTGCATGCCCTTGAGCCCCAGCACGATCACCTGAAGGTAGGCGAAGAAGGAATTGGGGGAGACCGGGATGACCCGTTTCTGGATGGCATAGGAGAAGATGTTGCGCTCCTGGGCCAGGGCCTCCTCCTTGAGGATGGTCTCGTAGTAGATGTTTTCGGCCGGGATGTACATCAGGGCGAAGTCGTAGGTGCCCTCGTCCGGCAGGATGTATTTCATGGCGATGGCGTCGATGTGTTTCTTGACGTCGGTCACGAACTTCTTCCTCAGGTCCTCTTTTTCCTTGGACTCCTCTTCCGCCAGGTGTCGCTTGAAGTTCTCCAGGGGGAACTTGGCGTCGATGGGGACCATGTTCTGGCCGATCCGGGCCACGGCATCCACCACCTCGCCGCTTTTGAACCTGTGCTGCAGCGTGTAGTGGGCGGGCGGCAGGATCTGGGACAGCAGGTCGCCCAGGAAAAGCTCGCCCAGCCCCCCCCGGAACTTGGGGGCACGCAGCAGGTTCTCCAGGTTGGCGATATCCTTGGCCTTCTCCAATACCTGCTTGGTCGCGGCCTCCATCTTGCCCAGGTCTTTCTTGACATCACCCAGGGTGCCGCCAATGTCTCCCGTGGTCTTCTGGAACTGGCTGCTCATGTTGTGCAGCTGCTGGTTGATCTGGTTGGTGAGCTGCCCGATCTGATTCTGCATGAGGGTCAGGGCCCTGTCGTCGGAAGCCTTTTCCTCCGCCTGCCCTCGTTTGAGGTCTTCGATCTTGTGTGCCGTGTTCCGGATAGCCCACACCAGCACCGCGAACAGCGCCACCAGCAGTCCCGCCAGGATGAAAAGAAACAGGTTCAGGTTCATGCCGCCTTCCATTTCCTGCCATTATACACCGCCTCATCCTGTCATGGCGAACAAAACCTGTCATAGTGGGCATCGATGTCATTGCGGGCACTCGATGTCATTGCGAATGCTTACATGTCTTTGCGAGGAGCGAAGCGACGAAGCAATCTCCATCATCATCGTAATTGACATATTCGGGCGACTTTCTTAAAATAAGCAGACCTTATGGCCCGTTAGCTCAACTAGGCAGAGCAGCTGACTCTTAATCAGGAGGTTATAGGTTCGATTCCTATACGGCCCACCAATCAAATCAACTACTTATAGACTTTCACATATTAAATTTCACCGCGTTA
>JAUXEH010000263.1 GCA_030620655.1 Candidatus Aminicenantota bacterium
CAGGTCACTCACATCAAGGTGGGCAAAGCCCGGTTCAACATCGATTATGTCAGGGCCGAGGACAGCATCCGCATAGACGTGACGCCTCAGGATGCCGAAGGTTTTCGCCTCCGTCTGGAGCCGGCTTTAGGCCTGGGCTGTGAGATCACGGATGTGACGCTCCGGGGAGAGAGCATAGCGTATGAAGCGCGGGAGCAGGCGCAGGTCACGCAGGCTGTGTGTGAACTCCCGGTCCTCAACGAACCTGTCTCCCTCACCATCTCCTTCAGGCCGTCGGTCGAGATCTACCCCATCGATGTGCGAAGCCGTGTGGGCGAGGCCAACACCGGGCTCAAGATCGTGTCGCTGGTGAAGGGGGATTCAGGCCTCACGCTGACGGTTGAAGGCCTGTCGGGAAAGACATACGAAGTGGGCGTGGTACATCCTGAGCAAATCACAGGCATAACCGGCGGTGACCTTCATAAAGACCGGATCCACATCCCGATCCCTGAGGGAATGCCGGGAGAGTTCATCCGGCACACGGTCATCATCCAGAAGTAAAGTACAAACAGCCCCGTTCACAGCATTCACGATGTTTTGATCTGGGCCATTCACGGGCCGAGATTGCGGCAGTTACGAGGATTGATGGGTGAGGCTGTAGTGAACTACTGCGAACCCATCGGTACGAAGTGAATGTTGTGAGATCGGCTCGCCCGAAGGGTAAAAACGGCAGTTTTTATAAATGGCCCAGATTATCTTCGGAGGGAGGCCTTGGAAAAAACATAGTCAGGAATCTCAGCGTCGAAATCCATGGACTCGATGATCATCTCCGTGCCTTTCCCGCCCTTGAGAGCGTCCTTGAACACGATGTGTGACGGGATCCAGCGTCCCTCCTGCTGCAGGACCTTGAGCACCTCCGTGGTCTTGAGCAGCTTACCGCTGCGAGCGAAACGGTCCTCGCGTAAAGAGACAAACCGCTCCTTGTCCACCCAGACCTGGCGCTTGTGATAGGCGATCTCCTTGCCTTCTTTGGCCACGAGTTCCAGCACCCAGCAGTCGCGCTCCAGCATGGACTCCTCCCCCACCACCTGCGCATCATAGATGTTGCTCAACTCCGGGTCCTCCAGCATGTCCTCATACGAGAGGTCCGATCCCATGACCGACTGGCGCAGCATGTGCCCTGAGATTCGAATGACCCTATCCGTGGAGGGCGAGTAGGTCCACAGCTCGTCTTCGAGCTTCAGCATCTTGGTCCCGGCCTCTCTGGGGGGGGAAAGGAACTCGGTAAAGGATTGATCCACACCCTGCAGCCAGGACTTGGACTTGATGGTGCGGCTCCCGCGGCGGCCATGAACGATCATGGTTCCCACGTAAATCTTGTTGTCGGAGCCGAAGTTCTCGTCCATCTTCTGGATGATCCAGTCTCCGTCCGGAGTCTGTGCCGGCAGATCGCAGATCAAGGCAAACGACAGCAAACAGAACACAGCGGCGATTTTTCTCATACTTCCAACTCCTTTATCAACTGCGAGGTCTGGCGGCGGTAAATACCCAAACCGGCGATCGCGGCCCCCAGGAAGGTGGCGACAATCCCGGGGAAAAACCCGATCACATAGCTGACCGGCGTGACCTTGGCCCGTATCACATCGGCGATCATCAGCGAGGCATTCTGCATCATGGCGCTGATGTTGAATCCCTTGTACTGCAGATAGTAGGAGAAGGCCAATCCCAGGGCCGTCCCAAATGCTGAGCCGATGATCCCGATGAACAGGGATTCGGTGATCATGGAGCGGTAAAGATGCCCCTTGCTCTCACCCATGGCCAGGCGCACCCCGATCTCTCCGAAGCGCCGGAGGCTGCCCAGGATGCCCGCGTTCCACAGCACGACAGACATGGCCGAGATGAAGACTATCAGCACAATAGCGGTGAACATCTCAAGCATGCCCATCATGTCGCCCAGTGCCGACAGCTCCATCAGACTCTTCATGACAGGAGCGAACTCGTCGGTGTCTTCCGCCATGGAGGCGTTGAACTCATCGGCCAACTGCTGCGAGGCATCTATCCGGAAGACATAATCATCATAGAAGCCCAGGACCTCGCCGGCCGCATCCTGCATATCCAGCACTTCCTGGATGTCGGCCAGGTCTGCGATCATGGCTCCCCTGTCCAGCGCGGTCACACCGAATTTTACGGTCCCGGCGATCGTGAAGTTGGCCACGGCCATGCTGCCGTACATGGTGGAGCCGATCAGTGTGGCCGTTTCTCCTGCGCTCACTCCCAGGCGCTCGGCAAATCCATGACTCACCAGGATCTCGCCCGGGTTTTCAGGGAGCCGTCCCGATATCACAGAGCCTTCCAGGTTGAGGAGCGACCATTCAGGTGTGTCAGGAGAAAAAAGGTCCAGGGCCATGCCCATGACAGGTCCCTGGGCACGGGTTTCCCCGTTCTCATCCGGGATGTCCAACAATCCGCCGAACTGGATGCGGGGCGTCCAGACCATGCCGGGATACTTGGCCTTCAGCTCACCGAGCAGGTCTTCCAGGCCGACTAATGCCAGGTCATTGGGGATCTGATCCGCCTCCTCGGCGTAGGCTCGTGACATGATCTTGACATGCCCGGTCGAGAATTTGGCGCTGGTGTCGAAGAAATTGCCGGTCGCTCCCTGGATGTAGCTGTATAAAAACACTGTCAGCATGACCCCGGTCATGACCGTGAGGATGGGGAACAGGCTCCGCGAGCGGTCCCTGAGGATGCCTTTCAGAATAAATTTGATCATAGCATCTTACCTCTTAAGGCCTCGGTGGGTTCCAGCTTGGCGATTTTTCGTGTCGGGAGGAAACTCACGATGGTGGTGACTGCGAACACCAGAAGGACCGTGCCTACCACGAGCCCGGCGGTGATCGACGGGTACAGCGTGTCCCCGATGGCAAACCCATAGCTGTCCGTGGCAGCCGGCATGGCCCAACCCACCTTGTTCGAGTACATCAGTAGCGGGATTCCGTATACGGCAGCCACACAAGCGGCCAATACGCTGTGCATCACACCTTCCATTGTGAACATCGCTATGACTCGAGACCGGGTCAGGCCCAGCGCCATCAGGGTACCGATCTCCCTTTTGCGCTTAAAGATGGAGAAAATCTGTGTATCGAAGATGGCCAGCATGGCGAGGAGCAGAAGGATGATGTAGAAGATCGAGGACCCGACGGTCTTCTGCATGACCAGGGCCATAATATCTTTCATGAGAAAATCCAGGTCCCGGAACACCCAGCCGGATATGCTGCCCGGCAGCTCCTTGTCGCCGTCCTTTTCCACCACCACCATGGTGGCCTCGCCCTCCATCCGCGTCAGCTCCCGCAGCTTGTCCAGCGCGATCCAGAACTGCCCCTGGTCGATGGTGGGGACCGAGGTCCTGAACACCTCTGCGACCCTGAATTCACGGGCATCGAAAACTCCGTCTGTATCCCGCCAGCGGAGCGTTACGACGTCACCCACCTTGAGGTTGGTGTTGGCCGACATGCGGTTCCCGATCAGGACCGGCAGCTCTTCGCCATCAGGTTCCAGGAAACGAGACGGTAGGGAGATGATCTCTTGGCGAGGATCGATCCCCTTGAGCGAGGCGGACATCATGCGACCGTTGGGATAGGCGGTGGCCTGAACGATCAGGATAGGGGTGGCCTTGTCCTGGTCCACCATGTCTTGCAGGGGCCCGGGCAAAACGTCGTGGGCATCCTCCAGGGTCAAAGGATCATAGGGATCATAGGCCGCCTGCCAGTACTGGCCGCCCGCGTATTCAGCCTCGACCTGCTGCCGCATGGCCTGCGCCCCGATGCCGAGGTTGAATCCCTGCATCCAGATGATGGCCACGAACGCGAACGACAGAACCCCCACGTTGAGCCAGGTCCTGACTCCGGCGCCCAGCAGGTTCCTCAATGCCAGCTTGAACAGAGTCCTCATCGGTCTTCTCTCTGAGGTCTATCCGGCTGCATGGCCTCATCCCGGGCCACACGGCCGTCGATCAGGGTGATCTTGCGTCGGAGATACCGGATGACCTTTTCGTCATGCGTGGCAAAGATAAAGGTAGTCTCCAGGTTCCGGTTGAGCGTCACCATGGTATCGAGGATGTGATGCGAGTTTTCCGCATCCAGGTTGGCGGTGGGTTCGTCGGCCAGGAGGATGGCCGGCTTCTTGACCACGGCCCGGGCGATGGCCACCCGCTGGCTCTGTCCGCCCGAAAGCTGTGCGGGCTTGGACTTGGCCCGGTCTGCCAGACCCACCCACTCCAGGGCGTCCATGGTCATCTTCCTCCGCTCCTCCGCCGAGTAATCCTGGAGCAGGAGCGGGAACTCGACGTTCTCGAACACCGTGTACACCGGCAGCAGGTTGAACGTCTGGAAGATGAACCCGATGTACTGATTGCGGAGGGCCGCCGCCTGACGGTGGCTGAGATTTTCGATCATGTGGTCCATGACCATGGCACTCCCCTCCGTGGGCTGGTCCAGGGAGCCGAGGATGTTGAGCAGCGTCGTCTTGCCCGAACCGCTGGGTCCCACCAGGCCGGCAAACTCGGCTTTTTTGAACTGCAGATCGACCTTGTTCAAGGCGAAGAGCTTATGCTCTCCCATGGGGTAGATCTTGACGAGTTTCTTTGTTTCGATCAGGTA
>JAUXEH010000231.1 GCA_030620655.1 Candidatus Aminicenantota bacterium
CGGCTACTCGGGAATACATCCATCTGGTCAGGGGAGAATATGATTCCATCCTGGTAGGGATCAACACGATCATCCGGGACGATCCCATGCTCACCGTGCGTCATTCGCACTGGCGGGGGAAAAAACAGCTCCGGATCATCCTGGATTCCGGATTGAGGTTACCCCTCAGGGCCCGGATCCTGGAGACTCTTTCCCGCGGTGACCTCCTGATCTTCACCGGTCCGCACGTGCCCCCACGCAAGAAAAAGGCCCTGGAAGAAAAAGGCGCGCGCATCGTTTCTGTTTCCCTCTCGCAGGGACGTCTGGATCTCCGGGAGGTCCTGGCATGGCTGGCACGGCACGAGATCTCCAGCGTCCTGGTGGAGGGGGGAGGCCGGGTCCACACGGACTTCCTGGAGAAGCGCCTGGCCGACAAGTTCCTGGTCACCGTCTCCCCCAAACTGATAGGGGGGAATCGTGCCCCTACGTTCCTGCAGGGAAAGGGGATCCAAAGCATGGAAGACGCGCAGAGCCTCAGGGGAATCCGGGAGTTCCGGATCCAGGACGACATTCTGATCGAGGGATATTTCTGATGTTTACGGGAATCATCACACACCAAGGAGAGTTCCAGGGATTGCAAAAGGGCCGCAGGGAGATGTGCCTCAGGGCCCCGGAGCTGGGCGGCACCCTCGGTCTGGGTGACAGCCTGGCTGTCAACGGGGTCTGTCTGAGCCTCATCCGGAAGGACAACGACCTACTGTATTTCAACCTATCGGAGGAGACCCTGAAGAAGACCACGCTGGGCACCTTGAAAAAAGGCAACCCCCTGAACCTGGAGCCGTCACTGACGCTGGCCGCTCCTCTCGGCGGCCACCTGGTCACAGGCCATATCGACGGCGTGGGCAGGGTCCAGCGCGTTACACCCCGGAGCGGCGGCAAGCGGATCGCGGTCACCTTTCCTCCTGAGCTGAGGGCCTTCTTTGTACCCACGGGATCGGTGGCGCTCGATGGAGTAAGCCTGACAGTGGCTTCTCTTTCCGCGTCGATCCTCGAGGTGGAAGTCATCCCCATTACGCTGGAGCAGACGCATATCGCTCTCTGGAAGCCCGGACGGACCGTCAACATCGAGTGTGACATCATCGGCAAATACGTGTATAATTGGACGGTCAAACCCTGTATCAAAACTAAGCTGGAAAGGTAAATATGATGTCTGCAAACACGGGCGTAGCCTCAGTAGAGGACGCCATCAAGACCACCAAGGCCGGTAAGCTGATCATCATCACAGACGACGAAGACCGTGAAAACGAGGGTGACCTGATGGTCGCCGCGGAAAAGGTCACCCCGGATATCATCAATTTCATGGCCAAGCACGGTCGCGGCCTCATCTGTCTGTCATTGACGCGGGATCGCGCCCGTCAGTTGGAGCTCCCGCTCATGGTGACGGACAACACGGCCCCGTTTCAGACCGCCTTTACCATCTCCATAGATGCCAAAGAGGGGACCACCACGGGAATCTCCGCCTATGACCGGGCCAAGACCGTATTGACCGCCATCGACCCTGAAACCAAACCCTCGGACCTAGCCCGGCCCGGGCACATATTCCCGCTCGAGGCCGTCAAGGGAGGGGTCTTGAAGAGGGCCGGGCAGACCGAAGCGTCTGTCGACATCGCACGCCTGGCCGGCCTGGATCCCACGGGAGTCATATGTGAGATCATGAACGACGACGGCACCATGTCCCGAATGCCCGACCTGGAAGCGTTCAGCCAGACCTACGACATCCCCATCGTCACCATCGCGGATCTCATCCAATACCGCATGCGGCATGAAATCCTGATCCAGAAGATCGAGGAAGCGGACCTGCCGACCAAATTCGGTCATTTCAAGGTCATGGTGTATCAAGACGCCATCCACGGCGAACAGCATGTGGCTCTGGTCAAAGGGGATCTCAATAAGGACGAGCCCACCCTGGTGCGTGCCCATTCCCAGTGCCTGACCGGCGACACCTTCGGCTCAATCCGCTGCGACTGCGGAGAGCAGCTGAGCCGCTCCATGGAGATGATCGAAAAAGCGGGCAAAGGGGTCATACTCTACATCCTGAACCATGAAGGCCGGGGCATCGGCCTGGCCAACAAGATCAAGGCCTATGCCATTCAGGACCAGGGAGTCGACACGGTGGAGGCCAATGAGAAGCTGGGTTTCAAGCCCGATCACCGTGATTACGGCCTCGGTGCCCAGATCCTGGTATCCCTAGGCGTCAACAAACTGCGCCTCATCAGCAACAATCCGCGCAAGTTCATCGGCCTGGCCGGATACGGGCTGGAGATCGTCGATCGAATCCCTCTCGAGATCCCACCCAACCAGGCCAACCGCCGTTATCTGAAAACCAAGAAAGAAAAAATGGGTCACATCCTGGAAATGGTGTGACCACAACGATACGTCATGGCAAACATAACTCCCACCGACGCGAAAAAAGAATCACCCATTAACGATGCCCTCCACAGGATCAAGTCGACCAGCGATACACAAACGCGCCTCGAACTTTTTCAGGGCCTCATAAAGGACTCCTCTCCCTGGGTTTGTGACGTTCTCCTGGAGTGTCTCGACGATGCCTGTGAAAAGATCCGCAGCCTCATCATCAAAACCCTGAGCGAGCGTGAAGACCTGGACCTGGAAAGCGTTTACAGGCGGCTCACGGCCCTGCACTGGTACGCCAAAAGCGGGAGTCTCCGCATCCTGGGGCGCAGAAGGGACCCCGGTTCAGTCAAAAGGATCGAATCCGTACTGACCGACCCCAATACCGATGTCCGGATCCAGGCGGCCTGGGCGCTGGGGGAGATCGGAGGGGAAGAGTCGCTGGCTCTGCTGGCCCGCCTCGCCCAGGACAGCAACAACTTTGTCCGGGTATCTGCGGAGAAGGCGCTGCAGAAGGCCTCCGATCTCAAATTCACAGGATGAAGGTCACGGGCCCATCGTTGATGAGCCGGACGTCCATCATGGCGCCGAAAACTCCGGTCGCCACTTCCACTCCCTGCTCTCTCAAGCGGCCTACAAAATAATCGAACAGGACTGCTGCGCTCCGAGGAGGCTCTGCCCGGTCGAAACTGGGCCGGCGGCCCTTGCGTATGCATCCCGCCAGGGTGAACTGGGAGACCGCCAGCACCCCTCCCCCGATGTCGAGCAGCGACAGGTTCATCTTGTCGTCGGAGTCGGGGAATATCCTGAGCTCGGCCACTTTTTTAGACAGATAGTCAGCCTCCGTCGCGCTGTCGCCCTTTTCCACCCCCACGAGCAGGCACACGCCGCGCCCGATCCGTCCGACGGTCTCGTCCCCCACACTCACCGATGCTTCTTTGACCCGCTGCAGCACGATTTTCATGAATCGTCTCCCGCTGCCGTTTCGTCCCGTTTGGAGAAGAGCCCCTTGAGGCTCATAACCTCGCGGCGGCTGAAGATGAGGTTGAGCCCCATGTAGGCCGCGATCCCCACCAGGATGGTGGCCAGGAGGATCCCGATCTTCTCCAGATTGGCAGCGCCGTCGAAGGCGAATTGTCGATAAAAGATATAGATAACCATACCCATCGCGGCGGAGAACAGTGCCGCCTTCAAAGCGAAGAACAGCATTCCCCTTTTGGGGATGGTTCCGATCTTCCTTTCCAGCAGAACGTACAGACCGAGGAAGTTAATCAACGAAGAGATGGCGAGGGCCAGGGCGATTCCGGCAACCCGCAGGGGGCCCATCAACCACAGCGCGCTCGCGACATAGATGAAGGTGATGAAAAACGCCACCTTTACCGGAGTCTTGGTATCCTTCAGAGAGAAGAACGCCGGGGCCACCACCTTGACACCGGAGATGGCGGGAATCGCCAGGGCAAAGTACAGGAGACAGGAGGCAGTCATATCCGTGGACAGGGAGCTGAACCTTCCGTACTGGAAGAGAACCTGGACGATGGGCCGGTGCAGGACGACAAGGCCCACGGTGGCGGGGAAGGTGATAAACGTGATCATCTTCAGGGAGAACTGAAGCGTACGTTTCATCTCGGGCATGTCTTTTCGGGCAGCCATATCTGAAAGCGTAGGAAGCAGGGCAATGGACAAGGCGATAGAAAACAGTCCCAGGGTCAGTTCCTGTATGCGTGAGGAATAATATAAGGAAGACACGCTCCCTTCCTCCAGAGTGGAAGCGATCATCCGGCTGATCGTGACGTTGATCTGGTAGATCCCTGCCCCGAAGATCCCGGGGATCATCAGGCGCCCCACCTTGCGCACCGCCGGGTGTGTAAAGGTCAAGAGGGGACGAAACCGCATGCCCTGCCGCCACGCAAAGGGGATCTGGAACGCCAACTGCAGGACACCTCCCAGGATCACACCTCCGGCAAAGATATAGGCCGGCTCGTCCGCACGGCCGGCCCACAGGGCGGCGGCGGCAATGATGGCGAGATTGAAGAGCACCGGCGTAAAGGCAGGAACAAAGAATTTGTGGAAGGAGTTGAGGACGGCCATGATCAGGGCGGCCAGGCTGACCAGGAATATATAGGGAAACATGATTCGGGTGAGGACAATGGTCAGTTCCAGTTTCCCCGGAACCTCGCCATAATCTCCCGCCAGGAGCCGCACCAGGAGGGGGGACAGTAGGATCCCCAGCAGTGTGAGGACAGCCATGACCAGGGTCATACAGAAGAAAAAGGCGTTGGCGAAACGCCACAGCTTCTCCCGCGTGTCCCGGTTCTTGATCTGCGAGAACACGGGTATGAAGGCCGCCGTCATGGCACCCTCAGCTGTAAGGCGGCGCAGCAGGTTGGGAATGAGGAAGGCGATCGTGAACGCGTCCATTCCCTTGCCGGTCCCCATGTAAAAAGCCTGGAGCAGGTCCCGGACATAACCAAGGATCCGGCTGAGGAAGGTGGGAAGCGACACCGCCAGGGTCGAACGAAGCAGCTTGCTGTTCCCGGCGCTTCTCTTCATGTCATAAGGCTCTGTCTGAGGTTGGACCGCCTGCCTGACGGACCCTATAGTCTACCATAAAACCCCTGGTCTTGGGGACCACCCATGGTTAGCCTGAATAATTCATAAAAAATGTCAATATTTCACGTAATACAATTAATATCAAGGGGTTACATGAGATTTGTCGGTGAGCACACAGATAACTTTGTTATCCCATTGTTATATTCAATTAAATCGACATTTTTTCCTCTCCGAGCGAGCCGATTTCACCATATCTGGGGTGTTGCGGCGGGTTCGCGGTGGACGACCACAGCTTCACCCGCCGCGCCTACCATCTACGGCAA
>JAUXEH010000147.1 GCA_030620655.1 Candidatus Aminicenantota bacterium
CTCCCAGGAGACACGCGTCCAGTTGGAGGAGGAGTGCGGCATGTAATCGTGGGCCGCCACGCTGACCACGTTGGGATCCCGGAGGACCTCGTTCCGGAACACACGGTAGTTTCCCACATCCGGGGTGCTCACCGGGAAGGTCAGGATCTGCTCGGAGTCGTAGCCCAGGTCCTTATGCAACAGGAAATGCACCTGCTGCAGGACGATGATGGTGCCGCTGATCAGGGTGACGGAGACGAAGAACTGGAAGACCACCAACCCCTTGCGCAGCAGGACGCTGCGGGGGCTGGAGGACTGCCGGCCCTTGAGGACGGAAGCCGGCTGGAAGGATGACAACACAAACGCAGGGTAGATGCCGGCCAGGCCGCCCACCAAGATGGTGAGGGCCAGGATCCCCAGGAAGAACGGCCAGTCCTGCAGGAAGGAGAGGTGCAGCTCGCGGTTCACGATGCGGCTGAACTCAGGGAGGAAGATCACGATCAGCACGAAGGCGAGGAGCAGGGCGATGAAGGCCGTGTAGATGGATTCACCCAAAAACTGCCGGATCAAAGAGCTCCTCTGGGCGCCGGAAACCTTGCGCAGCCCGACCTCCCGCGCCCGGTCGGCCGAGCGGGCCGTGGTCAGGTTCATGAAGTTGATGCCGGCAATGACCAGCACAAAAAGCGCTATGGCCGTGAAGATGTATATGTTCTTGATGCTTCCTACCAGGCCGATCTCATGCTTAACGTCGGCGTGGAGGTGGATGCGCGAAAGAGGCCTGAGGTAGAGCTCGTGGCGGCTCTCCTCTCCCTGGTATTTCTTGAGCGCGAAACGGATTTTTTCGCTGACCCGCTGCCAGGACTGCTCCGGCTGGAGCAGCACGTAGAGAGGGACCCAGTTGTCGCCCCAGCCGGTGAAGGGATCGAAGTCCCCCCCGGCCGAGATCGTGACCGATGAGAGCAGGAGCTGGAACGAGATGTGTGAGTTGGCCGGGACATCCCCGATGAGACCCGTGACCTGGTAGTCGTTGTCATCGTCGAGGCGGATGGTCTCTCCGACCGGATCGTCCAGCCCGAAGATCTTTTCGGCCAGGCTCTCTGTCAGGACCACCGAATAGGGGGCGTCCAGAGCATGCTCGGCATCGCCTCCAATCCAGGAGAACGAGAAGATCTGGAAGAAGGCGCTGTCCGCATAGAAAACGCTCTCCCGCAGCTTCTGATCCCCGTCCAGTTTGATGATGGTGTCTCCTCCGTCTATAACGCGGGAGACGGCCTCGAACTCCGGATAGTCCGCAGCCAGGGGGCCTGAGAGCGGGGCCGGGCAGCCGGCTATGGCCTCCTTGAGGCCGCTGTGATCCAGGATCTGCTCCACCCGGCAGATGCGGTCGATGTTTTCATGGAACCGGTCGAAGCTCAGCTCGAACCGGATGTAGAGGGCGATCAGCACGAACATGGCCAAGCCCACGGCCAGGCCGGTGATGTTTATGAAGGAAAAGACCTTGTGTTTGCGTATGTTCCTAAAGGCTAGCTTGAAGAAACTGTCGATCATGCCGATACTCCCATACATGGAATTTTTGACCAGGTTGGGAAGCGAACGCAGCACCTGGGCCCAGTACCACATGCGAGCGGCGCGCAGGCCGGCGTCCTCGACCCGGCAGCGGAAGGCCTCCGCGAAATCACCCAGGCGGTGATCGGAATCCGCGAGGCTCAGGAACCTCTCCAGCAGCCACTCGGCCGGTCGGGGAGGCGCGAATTGCTTGCTCATTTATCGAACGCCACGTCAGGGATGTCTTCCCAGAGGGCTTCCTGGACCCGGCGAATCTCCTTCAGGGCCTCACGGCCTGTCCGGGTCAGATCATACAGACACTTGCTGCGCCCCCCGCGCCGTGCGGAGGGCTCGCCTATGGTCTTGGTCACGAATCCCCTGCGTGTCAGCTTGTCCAGCGGCACATACACGGCACCGAAGGTCCACTCGTGCCCGGTGACCCGGGAGGCCTGCTCCCGGATGCTCACGCCGTAGGCATTGCCCTGCAGGCGCCACACGGCCAGCAGGACGATTTCCTCGCTGCGGGATAACAGTTTCATTCCTTGGACCTCATCTTTCAGCTGATTTGTCTTATTTATTAATACTAATCACTATAGTATACGCGGGCAAGGGCAAAAGGTTGCGGGGCAGGAAAATATCGTTATGTTCGAGTCGGGCCGGTCTATTAGAACCCGGGAGTTTCCTCATCTTCCGGACGCTCGGAAGGCGGTTCTGCATCCGCTTCGGGATCTAGGACCGGCTCCCCCACCGATGCATGTTCGTCGATGTGGTGGACCTCCGGCAGAACATCCTTGAAGACCTCGCCGTAGATCTCCCAGATAGTCACGAAAAGGGCCGCCACGATGGGACCGATGATAATTCCCAAAACACCGAAGAAGAAGATCCCGCCCAGGGTTCCGAAGAAGATCAGGAGCTCCGGGAGCTGGGTGTCCTTGCCCACCAGCCGCGGCCGCAGGATGTTGTCCAGGCTCCCCACGACCAGGCCGCAGAACACGGCCAGCCCGATGGCTGCGCCCACGTGTCCGGTGGCAGCCAGGATGATGGCGGCCGGGGCCCACACCAGGCCGGTCCCTATGCCGGGGATGACGGACAGCACCACCATGATGGTCCCCCAGAACACAGCACTGGGAATGCCCACCACGGCGAACGCCAGGCCTGCCAGCCCCCCCTGGAGGATGCCGATCACGGCCGTGCCCTTCAGGGTGGCACGGGTGACGGAGGTGAATCTACCCAGCAGGCGGCGCTCGTCATGTTCTTCCAGCGGCAGGTAGTACATGATCCTGGCCAGGAGCTTATCTCCGTCCATGAGGAAGAAGTACATGGTGTAGAGAAAGATAAAAAGCTGCAGCAGAAAAGTGACGGTGACGACCGTGGCCGAGGAGAGCCCGCTGATCAGGAACTGGCTGACCGAACCCACCAGCTCGCCCACCCTGGTCAGGATCTCCTGCTGGTAGGGCGCGATCTGCTCGTAGAACGGCAGTTTCTCCAGCAGGCCGGCCAGTCCCGCCGGGTCGGCGAGCTGCTTTTGGATCCAGGGGGTTATGGACTGGCCGACCTTAAGCGCCTGGGCGGCTACGATCCCCAGCAGGCCTCCCAAGGGGATGAGGATGAGGAAGACGATGATCAGCAGCGTGGAGATCGAAGCCAGGCCGCGGCGGCCCCGGTACCAGCGCTCGAAGCGGCGGTAGAGCGGCTTGGCCAGCGCCGAGAAGATCCCGGCCATGAGGATGGCCATGAGGAACCCCCGGATCATCATGAAAAAGATCGCGGAGATGACGATCACGGAGATGATCACTACGGTACGGCGAAATTTTATACGTTCCATTGCGGGACTCCTCCCCATGTCTGATGTGAATATATATCAGAGTCCGTCCCCACGGTCAAACCCAAGCGATCCCCTTTTTAATGTATAATAGCGCCATGACTGTCTGGTTCAGCCTTTCTCTCACGGTCTTTGCCTACACCCTGCTCTCCTTCGGATACGTCCTCCAGAAGAAGGGGGTTTCCTGGATCGGATACAAGGGGACAAAAGACCGGGCCTTTTACAGGAACCTGGCGACCTGGGCCGCCGGTTTCCTCCTGATGAACCTCTACATCGTCCCCAACGCGGCCGCCCTCAAGCGCCTTGATCCACATATCGTCTCGGCCATGGCGGGTTGGGGGGTCATCGTCCTGGTGTTTCTCTCACAGGCGCTGCTAAAGGAACGCATGTTTCGCTCCGACCTCGCATACACGGCGCTCGTCGTGGCGGCCATCGCCCTGCTCAACATCTTCGAGCGTCCGGAAACAGGAGAGGACGTGATACGGATCAGACCCCTGATCGCGGCCCTGGCTGTGCCATTCGTGCTCGTCCTCCCCGGGCTTATCCCGGCCCTGTCCCGCAGGGTCCGGGGCCTGATCTTCGCCTGTGTTTCGGGGCTGTCCGCAGGGTTGATCATCGTGACCATGAAGGTCCTGGTGGCGGCACACGGGTTCCGGGTGTCGGCCTATTTCGCATCCCCCTACCTCTACCTGTACCTGGTCTTCTCCCTGGCCGCCTTCCTCACGCTTCAGGCATCCTATAAGATGGGACGCATGCTGGCCGTGGGCCCGGTCCAGTACACGGCGGCCATCGTCTATCCGGTGCTCTGCTCGGCCGTGGTCTTCGGCAACCGCCTGCATGGTATCCAGGTGGTGTCTGTGGGCGTACTTGTGCTGGCGGTTTCTGCGCTCTTGAAAAAGCACGGATGAGCCCGCAGGCCCGGGCCTCTGGATCAGAACAGCACTTTAATGCCGGCCTGGATCTTGAAAAAGGAAGTGTTCACATCCAGGGGGCTGACCTGGCCGTTCAGGAATTCGATGTTCTCCTGATCCAATGTCCAGGATTTATCGGTGAAATTATTGCCGTAATAGGTGCCGGCAGAATGCTGCCAGGCCTGCTCAATACTTTTCCCCACAAAATAGGCGGCGTCCAGGTTGACACCGAAGCCCGGAGAGAACAGAAAATCGAGTCCGGCGCCCAGGTTGAAGCCGATATGTCCGATGGATTCATCGATCTTTATAGGCACATCCAGATAATCCAGGAAGTGTGAGCCATCGGCCTCCCATGTGATTCCCACACCCCGGGTGCTGCTGGCTTTGACGCTGCCCAAAAAATACGACACTCCGCCGCTGAAATAGGGGACCAGCGATCCCCCGGACTGCAGCTTGTAGATCAGGTTGGCGCTTATGGGATAAACAGAGAGTTCACCGCTGACGTTCCAGGCATCGGTCAGGTCGAACGGGCCGCGTCCGTCCTCCCAGGACCAGGTCATCGTATAGGTGCTCCCTCCCTCCACCGCCTCCAGCTTGGCGGTGAAATTGTAGTCCAGCCTGAGCTGGATACCCAGCCCTCCGGCGATCAAGTAGCTGAAAGAAAATCCGAGGCCGTAGGGTTTCTTTTCCAGTTTATGCGCGATCTCTCCGCGTTCCGAAACGCCGACCAAAAGCCCGTCGCTCCAGCTTTCTGTATACGTGCTCTTTTCATTCATGAAGCTCGCCGACACATACCCGACGGCAACAGCGATATCGCCCTTTTTTATGCCTGCCTGACGCACTTCCCTTGGCGGGGATGCCTCCGGCGGTGTTTGCGTTATGGTAACAGGAACCTCATCCGTCCTGATGAAGCGTTCGTGGATATAGCCGGTGAGCGACACCCCCAAACGGGATGTGACCTTGACTTCGTACCACTCCCCGACCTTTTGCTCCGCCTCCAATAGCGCCCCCAGGGGCACATCCTGGATGACATCACTCCCCGCTTCCGGTTTCACCTGGACGACCGCGCCTTCCTCGATGACAATCAGTCTGACTTTCTGGGCATAGAGCCCTGTGGACAAAAGCAGTCCCAGGATCAGAGCGAGTCCGATTCCAGATTTCCTCCTCAGTTTTTCACTCATTCGCAGCCCCTCCCTATTGATTTATTCCCTGTCCGAAGATCGGGTGCGGATCGCCGAGATCTTCCAGGCCTTCGCAGCCTTCTTTAAGGTCCATGAATATTGTCCTTCGAAGAGCACCTGCTCCGATCCGTCCTGCTTTGAGATCCCCACGATCATATGAGAGAAGGAGACCTCGGCGCTGTCCTCCTGCATATCGGTGATGACGATCTTATTGGCTACAGACTTGAACGACTGGTACAGGCCGGCAATGAGCTCCGCATCCCGCTTTATCTCTTTAAAAAATTCCGGGGTGCAGTTCTCCCTGAAAAAATCGACCAGCCGATTATCGTTCAGGGCCTGGACATACCGGACGACCAGGTCGTTGATCGCGCGTTCGCCCAGGGAACGGTGGGTCCTGCTCTGCAGTTCCCGGGCCGGGGTATTCTGCGGATCCAGGCGGAAGATCCGATCCAGCCGCGTCAGACAATCGGAATAGCGCCCTGAGTCGAAGTCCCGCTGCGCCAGCGACAGCTCTCTGCGGATCCTGGCCGCCGGCGTTTCTGGCTTCTGTTTGGGTGCCGCTTGTTTGGCCGCGGGTTTGGCTTCGGGCTCCGGGCGCAGGCGCTCCTCCAGGTCCCCAATCTTTCCTGCGATCCGGTCCGCCTCCGGGCTGGGGGGTGCCCTCTGGAGGTAATCCCTGAAATAGGCGAGCGCCGCCTCCAGGTCCCCCCTGCGCTCTGAGATCTCCCCCAACCGCAGATGGGGCCTGGGATCCCCCTCATCCAGGTCGACCAGGCCTTTATAGGCGGCGAGCGCGTCTTCCTCCTGCCCCTGCTTTGTCCAGATCTCCGCCCTGCTCAACCGGGCTTCGAAGTGGTCGGGATCCTCTTCCAAAACGGCATCGAGATGAACCAGAGCCTCCTGGAATTGCCCGGCTTCCCGGAAATCCTCTGCCTGGGACAGCCGCTCCTCGATGGAAAGGATCGGGGGCCCGGGGGTCGGGGCCACCGGCCGGGACTTGAAGACGAACTGCCACAGCAGTACCGCGGCGGCGGCGGCACCGAGGACAGCGAGTGTGGGAACGAGAAATTTTTTCGACCCGGGTCTCTGGGCCGTCTCTTTTCGGGTGGTGGGCCTCTTCTGCACGCTCAGCCGCTCCGGCGCCGGGGTTCCCACATCGAGCCTGTCCAGCTCTTCGATGACCTCGCGGGCCGACTGATGCCGCTTGTCCGGGTCTTTTTCCAAACACTTCAGGATAAGACGGTTCAGGCCCTCCGGAATCGACGCGTTGAAGGTGCGGGGATTCGCCGGGGTATTCGTCTTGTGCTTCAGGGCGATGCTCATGGGCGTGTTCCCGTCGAAGGGGACCAGTCCCGTAAGCATCTCGTAGAGGATCACTCCCAGGGAATAGATGTCGGACCGCTCATCGACCACGATCCCTTCCACCTGCTCGGGAGACATGTACTCCGGCGTCCCAAT
Organism: Candidatus Aminicenantota bacterium; assembly: GCA_030620655.1. Taxonomy (GTDB): domain Bacteria; phylum Acidobacteriota; class Aminicenantia; order Aminicenantales; family Aminicenantaceae; genus JAUXEH01. The sequence goes on from JAUXEH010000147.1 coordinate 6,897, forward strand.
GAGCATGCCGGTCTCGGTCAACCCCTTGGTGAACAGGGAGCGCGCGATCCCGAAGTCCATGATGCGGACATTTCCCTGCTTGTCCAGC
>JAUXEH010000094.1 GCA_030620655.1 Candidatus Aminicenantota bacterium
GCCCGCCACTCCGTGGAGGACCACTTCGACCTGGCGAGGGCCGCGGGGGTGGAGAACGAAGACATCCCTCGGCTGATCATGCCCCCGCCCCTGGAGCATGAAGAGGCCGGGATCGAGGCGGTTTGTCGGCAGGAGGAGCTCGAAGGCCGCCGCGCCATCGTCCTGCACATCGGGGCCGGCAACCGGTTCCGGGACTGGGGCGCGGATAACCTGATTCGCCTGATCTCCCTGCTTGCGGGCATCCCGGATGCGGCCGTGGTCCTGATCGGAGCACAGGAGGACATCCCCCGGGGGGATGCCCTGACAGCCGCGCAGTCCGAACGGGTGATCTCTCTGGTGGGCCGGCTGAACCTACGGGAGGTCAGGGAGCTCATCCGCCGGGCGGACCTGTTCGTGGGGCCGGACAGCGGCCCCATGCACATCGCTGCCACCACGAATACCCCTATCCTGGCCCTTTTCGGCCCCACCCTGCCCGCCCACTTCTCCCCCTGGAAGGCCGAGGCGACTCTGATGCAAAAGGCCTACGACTGCCGCCCCTGCCGCCAGAGGGACTGCGTTCACGAGGACTTCCGCTGTTTGCTGACCATCACGCCGGAAGAGGTCGCAGAAGCGGCCATACGCATGCTTCGCTAACGTCACTTGCTTCCCCAATAAAATACACAGCACTTTTAGGCTAACTCTCATGCGGCTCAGACGGATGGGAGCTCGCCTTTTTTCTTTTGAAGTTTTTGCGGAGGTGGTATATCATCCCCATGACCTGACAGGTCTGGAGAAAGCCCATTCGCTACACACACAGGATCCTTCCCACGGCCATAATCTTGTATCTCTTGACCTCCATGATCTCCATCTCTGCCAGCCAAGTCTTCCTGGGACTGGCCCTTGTAGCCTGGGTCGTTATGCTGATTAAAAGACGCGAAGTCCCCCGCTTCCCGGGGTTTTTCTGGCCGCTGCTGGCCTACGCGGGACTTTCGCTGATCGCATCGGCCTTCTCCCACAATCCCGCGGTGAGCTTCCAGGACAGCCGGGAGCTCCTGCTTCTCCTGATCGTCCCCATCGTGTTCACCGGGATCAGGGGCCGCGAAGACGGGAAGCGTGCGGCTGGGGCCCTGCTGGCCTCCGCCCTGGCAAGCATCGCCTTTTCCTTCGCCTATTCCCTGTTCAAGGCATCACCCGGAGAGCGGGTCACCGGGTTCATGGGTCATTACATGACACAGGCCGGACTGCTGCTCCTGTTCGGCGCACTGGCTCTGAGTTTCTTTCTATTCGGCAAGGGCAAGATCCGCCTGGTCTGGGGGGGCGGTTTCGCACTGGCCGCCGTGGCCCTGGTACTGACGCTTACCCGCAACGCCTGGGTGGGGCTCGTGGTCGTGGCCTGCATCCTGCTGCTGCTCTACAAGCCGAAGGCGCTGATCCTCCTCCCGGTGGCCGCGGCCCTGATTTTCCTGGCCAGCCCTCCTCACGTCAAGCGCAGGGCCCTCAGCATCTTCGATCCCCAGAGTTATTCCAATGCCCAGCGCATCGAATACCTGCAGGCGGGGCTCGAGATCATCCGCGACTACCCTCTCCATGGGACCGGCCCGAACACCGTGCATGTGGTCTTCCAGCAGCCCAAGTACCAACTGTCTGAGGAGGCGCGCAATAACGTTCACCTCCACAACAACCTGATCCAGATCGCGGCCGAGCGGGGGATCCCAACGCTCCTGGCCTGGCTGGTGTTCATGGGCTGGGCCCTGGTTATCCTGGTGCGGTTGATCCGGGCAAGGGCGGACAGCCTCCTGTACATCTACGCGGCTGCGGCCCTGGCGGCCTGCGGGGGGCTTATCACCGCCGGCTTCTTCGAGTATAACTGGGGAGACTCCGAGGTCATGACCCTGTTCCTGTGCCTCATCACCCTTCCCTTCGGCCTCGAACAGGGTCTCAAGACAAAGGGCACCGATGACTGAAGTCCGGGCATCCGGGAGGCGCCGGTTTCTGAGGATCCTTCTCCTGCTTCTGGCGGCCTACGGGCTCTGGCTGGTGTTTCAGTGGCTGCGATACGGACAGCCGCCGAGAGGGGGTGAGAAAGCCGATCCGCTGGAGGTCGTGGGAGTCTATCACATCCACACACGCCACTCGGACGGGGCGGGAGAGCCGGAAACCATCGCCCGCAAGGCGGCCCGGCAGGGCCTGGACTTCGTGATCTTCACAGACCATGGAAATCCCAATCCCGCCGCCCTCTCTCTGCGTAAGCGGCAGGGCTCCCTCCTGGTGCTGGCGGGCAGCGAGATCTCCGTCAACCGCGGCCACCTGGTGGCGCTGGGGTTCGAGGTCCCTCCTCAGCCGTTCTCGTCCCAGGCTGAAGAGGCGGCCCTTCAGGTGAGCCGGAGCGGGGGATTCACGGTGATTGCCCATCCCTATTCCAAAGTCCGGTGGTCCTGGGGGGAACACGCAGGATACAGGGGTATCGAGATCCTGTCCGGGGATACCATGCTGCGCAGCAACTGGGCCCGTGCGCTTCCCTCCCTCCCACTCCTGCTTTTCGCACACCGCCTCCCCCTGCTGAGGCTCCTGGCTTACCCGGAACGCAACCTCCGCCGCTGGGACGAGCTCTGCCGGAGCCACACCGTCTATGCGTTCTTCAGCTGCGACGCCCATCTGCTCTACGGCCCCCTGTTATCGCTGCTGCACCTCCACGTGCTTCTGCCCCGGCCCCTTCCCGAGGATTACCCAGAGGCGCGCACCATGATCAACACAGCCCTGCGGGAAGGGCGGTTCTACAACTGTGTGGCGGCCGCGGCCCCCGGTCACGGCTTCCGCTTCTGGGGAGAGAGCGGGCAGGGTCGCATCGCCATGGGCGGCACGGCGGAACTCACCCCTGACACGCTCCTGCACATCAGGGTCCCGGAATCTGCGGCCTCCCAATGGCGCCTCCTTCGCGACGGTGAGCCGGTCCTGAACTCCGAACAGAAAACACAGGCCTACCTGCCCCTTCAGACAGGTGTCTTCCGCGTCGAGGTCTTTCTGAGAGAAAGGACCTATCTGAGCCCGGACTGCCCCTGGATCCTGTCCAATCCCATCTTTTTCAGGAATAAAACAACATGAACGCTTTCGACATGTCCCGCCTGTCTGAAGTCGTCCAGGATTTTTCGAAAAGCACCGTCCTGGTCCTGGGAGACCTGATGCTCGACCGCTACCTCTGGGGTCACGTGAGCCGCATCTCTCCCGAAGCGCCCGTGCCCGTGGTGGCTGTAAAAAAAGAGACGTCCTGCCTGGGTGGGGCCGGCAACGTGAGCCGCAACCTCCAAAGCCTGGGCGCATCCGTGATCCTGGCCGGGCTGGTGGGAGAGGATTCCGCCGGCCGCTGGATCAAGCGGAACGCCCCCTCCGAGCGAGGCATCTTCACGGACCCGAAAAGACCCACCACCATAAAGACCCGCATCATCGCCCATCATCAGCAGGTGGTGCGCGTGGACCAGGAGGAGGTCGGATCCCTCTCCGCGTCCGTCCGGGAGGGCATCCTGTCCCTGATCCGTAGCGAGTCATACGACGGCCTCCTGGTATCGGATTACAACAAGGGGATGGTGAGCCAGGACCTGATGGAGGCAGCCCTGGAGGTGACCCGTGAGCGCAAGATCCCCGTGTTCGTGGATCCCAAGGTCGAGAATTTTCCCCATTACTCCCCGGTAACGCTTATCACTCCCAACCACTTCGAGGCGGAACGGATCGTGAACTACGCCTGTCAGTCCGACTCGGATGTCGAGCGGGCCGGGGTCGACATCCTCTCCCGCATCTCCGTGCAGTATCTCATCCTCAAGAGGGGGGAACAGGGCATGACTGTCTTCGAGAAAGGCCGGCCTCCCATCCACATCCCGACCGTGGCCAAGGAGGTCTATGACGTCACCGGAGCCGGGGACACCGTCATCGCGGCCGCCAGCCTGGCCCTCCTAGCCGGGGCCACCATCCAGGAAGCGGCCCTCCTGGCCAATACCTCCGCCGGGATCGTGGTGGGGAAGCTGGGTACGGCCACCCTCACGCAAGAAGAACTGCTGAATGTCCTGCCGGCGTACGAGTAAAAAATGTGCGGCGTAATAGGAATCCACAGCAACGAAGACGTGTTCAAGGACCTGTACCAGGGCCTCCTGGCCATACAGCACCGGGGCCAGGATTCCGCAGGCATGAGCACGTATGACGGGCGTTTTCACACCAAGAAAGGCAACGGCCTGGTCAACGACATCTTCGACGCAGCCAACGCGCAGCGGCTGAGCGGCCCCATCGGGATCGGACACACACGCTACCCCACGATGGGGGGCGGCAGGGGGGAAGATGCGCAGCCCTTTTTCGTCAACTCCCCCTTCGGCATCATCATGGCCCACAACGGCAATGTGGTCAACTACACTGAGCTCAAGAAAAGCCTTTTCCTGGAGCACCGGCGCATCCTGAATTCAGACAACGACGTGGAAGCCGTCCTGAACATCTTCGCCCAGGAGCTTGCCGACCAGGAAACGCTCGACCTGTCGCCGGAGCACATCTACACGGCCGTCAAGGGGGTCTTCGACAAGGTCAAGGGGAGCTATTCCGTGGTGGCCTATATCGCGGAGCAGGGGTTGGTCGCCTTCCGGGACCCCTATGGGATCAAACCCCTGGTGTACGGCAAGCGCAAAGACGGCCTGCTCCCCTCCTACGCCGTCGCTTCGGAGAGCGTGAGCCTGAACATCATGAACTTCACGGACATCAAGGATGTCAAGCCCGGTCAGGTTCTGTTTATCGACAAAGACCGGAAGCTGCACACCCAGCGGCTTGTCCAGCACGCGCACACACCCTGCCTGTTCGAGTGGGTCTATTTCGCGCGGCCGGATTCCTTTATCGACGACGTCAACGTCTACAACTGCCGCATCCGCCTGGGTCGTCTCCTGGCCCAGGATATCCGGAAGCTGAACCTGAAGATCGACGTGGTCGTACCTGTCCCCGACTCGGCCCGCGAAGCAGCCATCGAGATCGCACGCACACTCAACCTCAAGTACCGGGAGGCGCTGGTCAAGAACCGCTACATCGGGCGGACCTTCATCATGCCTTCCGACAAATCTCGTAGGACCTCGGTCCGGCAGAAACTGAACCCCATCGCCTCGGAGTTCCGGGGCAAAAACGTGCTGCTCGTGGACGACAGCATCGTGCGCGGCAACACCTCCCGCACCATCATCGAGATGGTGCGGGAATGCGGGGCCAAGAAGGTTTATTTCGGCTCCTACTCACCGCCCCTGCGTTTCCCCTGTGTGTACGGCATCGACATGCAGACCCACCAGGAGTTTGTCGCGGCCGACTCCACACCCGAAGAAGTCGCCAAGAAGATCGGGGCGGACAGGGTCATCTATCAGTCTCTGGACTCGCTGAAAAAGGCTGTACACATGGGGAACGAGAACCTGAAAAGCTTCTGCGGGGCCTGTTTTGACGGGAAATACCCGACCGGCGACATCACCCAACAGGACCTGGACTTAATCGAGAGAGAAAGGCGAAACCTGCAGCAGAGGCAGCTGGAACTCAACATCTGAGGATCGCAGAAGAGGCCGGCCGTTCGGCTCTGCTCCCGGCCTAAAGCGCCTCCCGCCAGTAGTCCAACAGGTCGGCCAGAGTGCGCTCCAAGGGGATGGCGGGTTTCCACCCTGTGGCCTCCCGGAGCTTGCGGTTGTCCCCCCGAAGCCGAACGATGTCGGTCTTGCGCAGCTTTTCGGGATCGACCCGGACCTCGACGAGGGCGCCGGACAGCGAAAGGAGCCGCTCGAGGATCTGTCCGAGTGCCACCGCCGTCCCGGAAGAGACATTATAGGCCTCGCCCTTTTTCCCTGTCTCCAGCAGGCGTATGTAGGCCAGAACCACATCGCGGACATCACAGAAATCCCGGAACACATCGATGTTGCCCACCCAGATCTCGGGTTCCTGCGTCCCGTTCTCGATTTGTACGATCTGACGGGCCCAGTCAGAACAAACAAAATCCTGGCCCTGCCCCGGGCCGGTGTGCGGGAAGGCCCGCGAGATGACGATGTCCAGCCCCTCCACCTCGGTGTAGAAGCGGCAGAGCATCTCCCCGCTGATCTTGCTGAAGGCATAGGGGCTGATCGGCCGGACTTCGTCGGTCTCCTTCAGGCCCTGTCCGGAGAAAGGCACATCGGCATAGACATTCGACGAACTCGCGAACAGGACCCGAGCGCCAGGGGCGTGAGTCCGGATCGCTTCCAGCAGATTCTGGGTTCCCAGCAGGTTGGTCTCCAGCGTCTCGCTGCGCCTTTCCCAGGAATGCCGGACATTGGACACGGCCGCCAGGTGGAAGACCCAGTCCGGCCGCGCCTTCTTAACCAGCGCAGACACACCCGGACCCTGCCGGAGATCCAGACGACAGAGGTCGCTCTCGCAGGCCAGCTCGCGCGGTCCAGGCTCGTGGGGGAAGGACGTGCCGAAGATGCGGTTGTCCGGCCGGTCCAGAGCCTGAAGCAGATGGGTGCCCACGAACCCGGTTGCGCCGGTTATGAGGATATGTCGTGTCAAAGCCTCTCTCTCCAGTACTCGAGCAGGTCCTGCAGCGACTGCTCGAACGGGATCCGGGGCTCCCATCCGGATATCGTGCGGAACTTGCTGCAGTCGGAGAGGAGGATCATCACATCCGAAGGCCGCAGGCGGAGGGGATCGACCTCGATCCTCACATCCGCTTCGGTCAGGGCCAGGAGCTTGTCCAGGATCTCCTGAGCAGAGTAGGCGACGCCGGTCCCGATATTGTACACCTCGCCGGCTTCGCCTTTCTCCAGGCTCAGCCAGTAGGCCCGCACGACATCCCGCACGTCGGTAAAATCTCGCTTAGCCTCCAGGTTGCCGACAAAGAGCACGGGGTCCCGCAGCTTTTTCTCGATCTCCACGATCTGGTGGGCGAAATTGGAGCAGATGAATACCTCGCCGCGGCGCGGGCCGGTGTGGTTGAACCCGCGGGTCCGCACGACATGCAGGCCGTAGCTCATGAAGTATTGATAGCCCAGGAGGTCCTGCGCCACCTTGCTCACCGCATAGGGGCTCAGGGGCCGGAGGGGATTGGTCTCCTTCATGGGCACCTCATCCGGGTGTACCAGCCCGTACTCCTCGCTGGAGCCGGCGATCTGGATGCGGGGCGTGAGCCCCAGGTCGAGCACTGCTTCGAAGAGGTTGACCTGTCCGATGCTGTTGGTGGCAAAGGTCTCTCCCGGACACCGCCAGGACGTGGGGACGAAGCTCTGGGCGGCCAAATGGAAGATGCGGTCCGGCTCGATCTCGGCCAGGGCTTTTTTCATAGACACCATGTCCTTCAGATCCGCCTCCTGGAGGTGGACCCGGTCCAGGATGTGCCGGATGTTCTCCATTCGGCTTCGCCACCGGACCAGCCCGTACACCTCGACCTCGGGGTGAGTTTCCAGGATGTAGTCCGCCAGGTGGCTCCCGGCGAAGCCGGTTATGCCTGTGATCAGTGCTCTCATGAAATCTCCTTTCCGCTCCCGTGGGCAGCGTTACCCGAGCAGGATGACTTATTTTCGCCCTTTATAGTAGCTTTCGTGAAACCGCTTGAACTCCTCGCTCTGATCCTTGATCTTGTGCCACCACTCCCGATTGTCCCTGTACCAGGCGACCGTCTTCTCCAGCCCTGCGGCAAAGGGCTGCTCGGGCCGCCACCCCAGGTCGTGAAGCTTGGTGCAGTCCAGCGCGTAGCGGCGGTCATGGCCCAGGCGGTCCTGGACCAATACGATCAACTCCTTTGGTTTCCCCAAGATGTCCACGATTCTCTCGGCCACTTCGATGTTCTGGGCCTCGGCATTGGCGCCCACATTGTACACGTCACCGAGCACGCCCCGCCGGAGGATGAGGTCGATGGCCCGGCAGTGGTCCTCGACGAACAGCCAGTCCCGGACGTTGGTGCCCCGGCCGTACAGGGGAAGCGTCTTATCTTCCAGGGCGTTGGTCGCAAAGAGCGGGATGAACTTCTCTGGATACTGATAGGGCCCGTAGTTGTTGCTGGGCCGGATGATGATGATGGGCAGCCCGTAGGTCACGACATAGGAATACCCCAGCCGATCCGCGCCGGCCTTGGAGGCGGCATAGGGTGATGAGGGGTTGAGGGGATCTCCTTCGGAGAAGCAGCCCTCGTCCCGGCTGCCGTAGACCTCGTCTGTGGACACATGCAGGAAGACCTCGATCCGGGCCTGACGCAGGGCTTCTAACAGGATGAAGCTGCCGTAGACATCCGTGAGGACAAACTCTCCCGCATCCACGATGGACCTGTCTACATGGGTCTCGGCCGCCAAATGGACCACCATGTCGGCCCGCTCGAACAGCCGGACGACCGTGTCCCTGTCCCTGATGTCCCCCAGCACGAATTGGTAGCGCGGGTCCTGCTCGATGTCCTTCAGGTTATCGGGATTACCTGCATAGGTCAGCTTGTCCAGGTTGATGATCCGGCAGTCGGGGTAGGTGCGCAGAAGGAAATGGATGAGGTTGGAGCCGATAAATCCCGCTCCCCCGGTGACCAGGATCGTTTTCCCGGCCAGGCTCCGCTCAGCCATCCTTGCGGCTCCAGTCGTAGGGGATACTGTTGACATGCGGGTCGAGCCTCACTTCATCCGGTTCATCGGGATTGTAGGGCTCGGTGGGACAGTTGACCATGTAGGCTTCCTCGGGGCTTATGCACATCCATCCGTGATACACCTGGGGTGGGACCTGCACCAGCAGGGGGTTGTGTATCCCCAGAAAGATCTGTTCGACCTCGCCGTGGGTAGGCGAATCCTCCCGGGGGTCGAACAGGACCAGCTTGATCATCCCCCGCACACACACGATGTTGTCGGTCTGCCGCGTGTGCAGATGCCAGGCCTTGACCACGCCGGGATAGGTAGTGGTCATATATATCTGACCGAATTTCTGGAATAGGTCGTCATCACAGCGCAGCATCTCCATTAGATGCCCCCGCTCATCCGGCATGACTTTCAACTTTTTTATCTTGACGCCTGCGATCATATATTCCTCCAGACAATCCGTCAGAGTCTAGAACCCCAGCCCTCCCAGGAAATCCGTAGACCGTCCGATGTTTCCCAGCTCAAAGGAAAAACTGAACTGCACCTCGGGCGTGTCCCGGAAATAGAATACTCTAAGGTCCGCCCTGAAATCAATACATTGATAGTGATAGACCACGGACAGGGCCGAGTACAGGAGCTCCTTCTCCTGGATATTGTAGTCCAGCTGAACCAGGGTGTCCAGGGACCAGCGGGGGATCTTGATCCCCGTGTAGCAACCGATCTGGTGCCGGGCGAAGGCCGACTCCTCCCTGTAGGGATCCGTGCTCTTGTACCAGTTGACCCGCAGGAACAGGTTGTCGGCTGGGGTCCCCAGGTTGAGTCCCAGCCGGAGCCGCGAAAACTTGTTCTCGTAAGGATTAAATCCGGCGGTGAAGTCCAGGCTGTATCCGGGCACAGGATAATACCGGAAATTGCCTTGGAAATCCGAGAATTCGGGGATTTCCCCGTCCACCTCATAGTTCTGGAGCGGGCTGGTGGCCGGATCGAAATAATATCTTTGGCCCAGGCCCAAGGTGACGAGGCTGCGGCTTCCGCTCTCCTCCTTGACCATGAAGTTATTGGTCACCCCGTAGAAAAGGTAGTAATCCCGGATATAGAACCGGGGTGTGATGATGCGGTCCGAGGCGAAAACTGGACTGTCATACACAAAATTCAGTGTGGGCTCCAGGACATGCTTGACCTTGGGCTGGCCGTCCTTGCCGTAGAACACCTTGACGAAAACCGGGCCCA
>JAUXEH010000198.1 GCA_030620655.1 Candidatus Aminicenantota bacterium
ACGTTCGTGGGGCGCGGCTTCGATGTGCGGGTCGAAACACCGTTCCACGGATCCCTGCGGCAGGGACTGACAGGTGCGGCGGCCGAGTGTGTGGCGGCTTGCCCCACGGCCGCCCTGGCCTGGAAGGATCGTGCGAGGTTGAACAATGCGTAGGCTAACTCTGGTCATGCTGCCGGTTCTTGCCCTGCTCCTGCTGGCCGCCTGTTCTTCTCCCCAGGAGGACGCGGCTCGGCCACGTGGGGACGTTGAAGGCGCCTCCTGGCCGATCTTTCGCGGGGACGCGTCCATGTCGGGGGTCGCGGCCGACAGCATCCCGGACGGCCTGGACCTGCTGTGGGATTTTGACACCGGCGCGGCGATCGTTTCCTCACCCGTGATCGGTCTCGGCCGGATCTACATCGGTTCGACCAACGGCGGTGTGTTCGCCCTTGCCCTGGGGACCGGCCGCAAAGAATGGGAGTTTTTTACCGAGGACGACATTGAGGCGTCCCCCCTCATCCTGGGGGATTCCGTCTACATCGGGAACCTCAGCGGGGAGTTCTTCGCGCTCGACGCCCGAACCGGTGAGGTCGAGTGGACATTCAAGGCCGACAACTCCATCTACGGCTCCGCCAACTGGGCCCAAGTGCCGGGCAGCCCGGATAAACACATCTTCGTAGGGAGCTATGACAACCGGATCTACTGCCTGGACGCGGCCACCGGGACCCTCAACTGGAGCTATGAGACGGACAACTACATCAACGGGGCGCCCGCCACGGACGGCCGTCATGTGGTCTTCGGTGGATGCGACGAGACCCTGCATGTGATCTCGGCCCTGGACGGGGCCAAGCTGGGGGAGGTCTGGGCCGGCTCCTATATCCCCGGCTCTGCCGCCCTGGTCGGGGGGCGGGCGTATCTGGGGCATTACGACAACAAGCTGGTCTGCATCGACATCAAGGAGCAGCGGATCGTCTGGGAGTATGAAGACAAGGAGAACGGCGGCCCCTTCTTCGCATCCCCGGCGGTGGGCAAGGACCGCGTGGTCATAGGGTCGCGCGACGAATTCCTGCACTGTGTGGACAGGGAGTCCGGGAAAAAGATCTGGACCTTCCGCACCCGGCACGAGATTGACGGCTCCCCGGTCATCGCCGGCGACAAGGTCGTGTTCGGTTCCATCGACGGGCGGCTCTACGTGGTCAGCCTGGAAGACGGCCGCGAGCTCTGGTCCTACGAGATCGGGGCGGCCATCCTGGGCTGTCCCGCCGTTACCGGCGGCTTCGTGGTCATCGGGGCCGAAGACGGCCGTGTCTACGTTTTTGGAGAGACTTCATGAAGATCGCTTACATCACACCCGGATCGGGTGACAACTTCTACTGCCAGAACTGCTTTCGAGACGACGATCTGTTGACCTCGCTGCTGGTCCTGGGTCAGGACGTCCGCAGGATCCCGATGTATCTTCCTTCGGGATACAACCACTGCGAGGCGCCGAGCACCCCGATTTTCTACGGTGCCATCAACCTTTATCTCAGGGAAAAAGTACCCGTTTACCGGCATGCGCCGTCCTGGCTGGAACGGGCCCTCGATTCCCAGGCCATGCTGCGCTACGCGGCCAAGAAATCCGGCTCGGTCAGCGCCTCGGGACTCGAAGGCATGACGATCTCCATGCTCCATGGGGAGGAGGGGCGGCAGGCCGCGGAGCTGGACCACCTGATCCAGTACCTGCGCGACGAGATCAAGCCGGACGTGGTCCACCTGTCCAACGCCCTGCTCCTGGGCCTGGCCCGCCGGGTCAAGCGCGATGTCGGCGCCCGGGTGGTGTGCTCCCTGCAGGACGAGAACGAATGGGTCGATGAGATGGACGGGAGCCAGCAGACCATCGTGTGGAGCCTGATGGCCGAAAAGGCCGGGGATGTGGATCGCTTTATCGCCACCAGCCGATACTACGCCGAGAGGTCTCAGAAGGAGCTGGAGATCCCGGCGGAGAAGATCGAGGTCATCAAAGGCGGGATCAACCTCCAGGGTTATGAACGCTCTTCGCTGCCCTTCGATCCCCCGGTGATCGGGTATCTCTGCCGGATGTCCGAGTACTTCGGCCTGGGGATCGTGATGGACGCTTTCCTGGCGCTCAAGCAGAACCCACGCTTCAAGGACCTGAGGCTTCACCTGTCCGGCGGCTACACCGGCCTGGACAAGCCCTTTGTCGACCGGCAGGTCGCCAGGATCACCGAACAAGGCTGGCGGGACGACATCCGGATTTTCCGAGAATTCGATAAGAAGAACCGCATCCCCTTCCTCAAATCCCTGACGCTGCTCTCCGTTCCCGTGCCCAGCGGAGAAGCCTTCGGGGCCTACCAGGTGGAGTCCCTGGCGGCCGGGGTTCCGGTCGTCCAGCCCGATGTCGGATGTTACCCGGAATTCGTGGAGGCTACCCAGGGGGGGATCATCTTCAAGCCCAACACGGGCGAAGCCCTGGCAGAAGCCATCGCCTCCCTGCTGGAGGATCCGGCGCAGGTGAAGCGGCTGGGGGAACAGGGACATGCGGCGGTCAGGGCCGGTTATTCCATGGATAACATGGCCAAGGATATTCTCGGTATGTACGAACGAATCTTAACCATGGGGAGTGATCGGGCCGATGGATAAGCTGCTGCAACTGGAAAACATCACGAAAAGGTTTGCGCATCCCTCGCGCCCGGAGGAGATCACGGTCCTCGACGGCCTCTCGCTGGAGGTTTCCGTCGGAGAGACCATGGCCGTGGTCGGCCCCTCGGGGTCGGGGAAGAGCACGCTGCTGAACATCATGGGTGCGCTCGAACGCCCATCCGGAGGCACGGTCAGGCTGGATGGGCGGGACCTGGCCGATCTGGGAGACCAGGAACTGTCACGCATCCGGAATCGGGAGATCGGCTTCGTTTTCCAGCTGCATTACCTGCTCCCCCAGTGCACGGTGCTGGAGAACGTCCGGATCCCCTCCATCCCTCTAGGGCGGGAAGCGGACCAGGCCGCCGTGCGGGACCGCGCGGTCCGGCTGCTGGAGCGGGTCGGGCTGGGGGAACACCTGGATCATTTCCCGGCCCAGCTGTCCGGAGGAGAGCTGCAGCGGGTGGCAGTCGTCAGGGCACTGATCAATCAGCCCCGTCTCCTGCTGGCCGATGAGCCCACCGGCTCCCTCGACAAGGAATCCTCGCAGAACCTGGGGGAGATCCTGGTCCGCTTGAACCGGGAAGAGGGCACGACGCTGGTCGTGGTCACGCACTCCGAAGAGCTGGCCGGGCTGCTGGACTCGGTGTACCGGCTCGAGAACGGAAGACTGGAGAAAACCACGCTCACATGAATACCCGAACCTTGCTGCGCCGCAGCCTTGTGTTTTACCGCCAGGGCCACCTCTGGGTGGTGTTGGGCTGTGCCGTGAGCACGGCCATCCTGGTCGGCGCCCTGATCGTGGGGGATTCCGTGCGCTACAGCCTCCGTCAGATCGTACACCACCGCCTGGGCAGAGCGGAGATCGCGCTGGCCTCGGGGGACCGCTTCGTCCGGGCCGGGCTCGCGGACGATCTGGCCGCCGAACTCGATACCGATGTCGCCCCCCTGCTCCAGGCCAGGGGGATCGCCAGCACACAGGGCGGGCGGCGGCGGGTCAACATCATCCAGGTCCTGGGCGTGGATGACCGCTTCGGCAAGCTGGGCGGGGTCCCAGGGACCTACGGCGCCCTCACGCCGGACGAAACCGTGATCAACACGTATCTGGCGGATCGGCTGGACCTGGATATCGGGGACGAAATGGTTCTCAGGGTCGAGAACCTCGAAGCCATGCCCAGGGACGCCCCCCTGGCTTTGGACAGCGGTACCACCATCGCCCGGCGGCTGAGGATCAAGGCCGTGGTGTCCGATTCCGAGTTCGGGAGGTTCAGCCTCAGGGCCGACCAGGTGGCCCCGCTCACGGCGTTCGTGTCCCTGAACGCCCTGTCCCGGGCACTGGGGTTGGAGGACAGGGCCAACACGCTGCTGATCGCGGGGAGCGCGGCGGGACCGCCCGATCTCCAAGAGGTCGAGGGCGCCTTCCGCCGCGTATGGGACCTGGCCGATGCCGGCCTGTATGTCAGACAGCTCGAGGGACGGGAAGTTCTCGAGCTGAGATCTTCCCGTATTTTCCTGGACCCGGCCGTCGTCCGCGCGGCCGAAGGCCTGGATGAGGAGGCCCTGAGCATACTGACCTATTTTGTTAATGAGTTCCGGGCCGGGGAGAACACGACCCCCTATTCGTTTGTCTCCGCCCCGGGGCCTTCGGTCGTTCCCGCGGGGATGGGGGACGAGGAGATCCTCCTCAACTCCTGGCTGGCCGGGGATCTGAACGCCGCCGCCGGAGACCGGGTGGAGCTTTCCTATTTTGTCCTGGGGGCGAGCCGGAACCTGATCGAGGAGAGCTCCTCTTTCCGGGTCCGGGAGGTGGTCCCGCTGGATGGCATCTACCGGGACCGGGATCTCCTGCCGGATTTCCCGGGACTGGCTCACATCGAGAGCACGCGCGACTGGAGGCCAGGCATACCCATCGATCTGGACCGGATCCGGGACAAGGACGAGGCCTACTGGACGGATCACCGCGGCACCCCCAAGGCCTTCGTCACCTTGAGTGCCGCGCAGAGGATGTGGGAGAACCGCTTCGGCAGCGTCACGGCGGTCCGGTTCGCCGCCGGAGACAGAGCGGCGGTTGCGGCCGCGCTGCGGGCCGCGCTCGACCCGGCTCAGCTCGGCTTCATCTTCCGTGAAGTCAAGGAGGAGGGCCTCCTCGCCGGGTCCCGGGGCGTGGATTTCGGGCAGCTGTTCCTGGGCCTGAGTTTTTTCATCATCGCGGCCGCCCTGCTCCTGACCGGCCTGCTGTTTTTCTTCAACGTGGAGAAGCGTTCGGAAGAGGGCGGGCTGCTCCTGGCCCTGGGATTCTCCCGCCGGGAAGTCAAACGCCTGCTGCTTTCCGAGGGGGCCGTCCTGGTCTTCCTGGGGGGGATCCTGGGCTGCGCGGCCGGGGTGATCTACAACCAGATCGTGCTCGCGGCCCTGAAGACCGTGTGGAAAGGGACGATCGGCACCTCTGCGCTCGAGATGCACTTCCATCCCGCGACCATCGCGTTGGGGACCGTCCTGGGCATGTTGACGGCCTTCTCGACCATCTGGCTCATCGCCGGAAGGCTGGTCAAACAGCCGGTGTCGGGCTTGCAGAGGGGACTGACCAGGCTGGATGTACTCCGCCGCAAGAGGCCCCGTGCAGGTCTTTGGATCGGCATCCTGTGCCTGGCAGCGGTCGCCGCCATCCTGGCATCCGCCGATATGGAAAGGGGACGGGCCGCCTTCGGCATCTTTTTCACGGCCGGGACCCTGCTGCTTGTTGGAGGCATAGCCCTGGTCGATGTGTTTCTGTTCAGCCTGGGAAAAAGGCCCGAGAGGTCCCGGCTGAGCCTGTTCAGCATCGGGGCCCGCGGCACGGCTCGCCGGCGTATCCGGAGCCTCACCCTGATCGGGCTGCTGGCCAGCGGGCTTTTTATCGTGTTTACCGTCGGGGCCAACCGGCAGAATGCCGTCAAGGATGCGGAAAAACGCGCATCCGGGACCGGAGGATTCGCCCTGTTCGCGGAGAGCGCGATCCCCGTGCTCTATGACCTCAACAGCCCGGAGGGCGCGAGGTTCTACGGGATGGAAGGCCTGGAGGGCAAGGGAGTGCGCTTTGTCCCCTTCCGGATCAAACCTGGAGACGATGCCAGTTGCCTGAACCTCAACCGGGTTTCCAGCCCGCAGCTTCTAGGCGTGGATCCGGGGGAGCTTTCCCGCCGGAAGGCATTCACCTTCATCAAGAGTACGGAGGACGTCGACACCGAAGA
>JAUXEH010000257.1 GCA_030620655.1 Candidatus Aminicenantota bacterium
GAATCGACCTTCGCCATCGGCTGCATCGCCATCGCCCCCAGTGACCCGGACGTCGTGTGGGTGGGGACCGGAGAGGTCCTGATGGCCCGGAGCTCCTATTCCGGGACCGGCATCTTTAAGTCCACCCACCGCCGCACGACCTGGCAAAACATGGGGCTTCACGACTCCCATCATATCCCCCGGATCGTGATCGATCCCGAGGACCCGGACGTGGTGTACGCGGCTGCGCTGGGGCATCTCTACGGTTTCAATGCAGAGCGGGGGCTGTTCAAGACCACGGACGGGGGAGAGACGTGGGAAAAGATCCTCTACATCTCGGACCGGGTCGGGATCGTCGAGGTGGTGATGGACCCCGAAGACAACAGGACCCTGTATGCCGCGGCCTGGGAAAGGGACCGGAAAGCCTGGAACCACACCGCCAGCGGCGAGGGGAGCGCTCTGTATAAGTCAGCGGATGCGGGACGGACCTGGAGGCGCTTGACCAAGGGACTGCCGACCGGGAAGGCGACAGGCCGGTTCGGGCTGGCCGTTTCCCTCTCAGAACCGGACACGGTGTACGCCCTGCTGGACAACCATGCCCTTCGCCCCGACGGGAAGAGGCGCATCGCCGGCGAGGTCTACCGGTCCGACGACAAGGGGGAATCCTGGCACAAGACCCATGAGGGATCGGTCCCGACGGCTATCGGTTATGATTTCTGCTTGATCCGGGTCTCGCCGGACGACCCGGAGGAGATCTACGTCCTGGGGAACAAGCTCGTCCGCTCGCGAGACGGCGGGAAGACCTTCACGAACGTCAACGAGACCATCGTCCATGTGCTGTCCCACGACATCCGGGTCCTGCACCTGGACATGCACGACATGTGGATCGACCCTCGAGATCCGGATCGCCTCCTGCTGGGAACCGACGGCGGGCTCTATATGTCCCATGACCGGGGAGAGACGTGGCTGCATCTCAACAACCTGCCCATCGGCGAGTTCTATGCCGTCACCGTGGATACGGCCGAGCCCTACAACATCTACGGCGGGACCCAGGACAATGCCGCGCTGTTCGGTCCCTCCACCCACGATATCCAAGACAGATTGACCGAGTATGGCGTTGAGGATCCCTGGACGCATGTCTATCTGGACCGCTGGGGCGGGGGCGACAGCTATTTCACCTGGCTCGACCCTACCGATCCGGACGTCATCTACTACGAGCACCAGTTCGGAGTGCTGCGCAGGAAGAACATGCGCACCGGAAAGACCGAGGATATCATGCCGCGGGCCGGGGAGGGCGAGCCTCCGCTCCGGCGCAACTGGATGACGCCCTTCTTCGTGTCCCATTATGACCCTTCCACCCTGTACTACGCCGCGCACAAGGTCTTTATATCACCCGACCGGGGAGACAGCTGGACCTGCATCAGCCCCGACCTCTCGACCGACCCGGGGCCGGACCAGCAGGGCAACGTCCCTTACGGCACCATCACCTCCCTCTCCGAATCTGTCCTGCAGCAGGGACTGCTGTATGCGGGGACGGATGACGGGAATGTCCAGGTCACGAAGGATGACGGAAAAACCTGGACACTGGTCAGGGCGGGGCTACCAGACAAGTGGGTGAGCCGAGTGGTGGCGTCCCGTTTTGACAAGGCCGCGGCCTACGTGTCTTTGACCGGGTACCGCGAAGATAATTTTTCCGCCTATCTTTTCGTGTCGCGCGATTTTGGGCAGACCTGGACCTCCATCTCTGGCAGCCTGCCCGACGAATCCATAAACGTCATCCGGGAGGATACTGTCTCCCCGGACATCCTGTATGTGGGCACCGACCTGGGCGTGTATGTGTCCCTGGACCGGGGTGTGTCCTGGCACTCCCTGTGCAACCACCTCCCGACCACCCCGGTGCATGACCTGGTGGTCCATCCCCGGGAAAGCGAGGTCGTGATCGGCACCCACGGCCGCAGCTGCTTTGTGCTGGATGCCGCACCCATTCGAGCTCACCTGAAGCGCTGACCAGGGGCCGGAGTCGTCTGGCTCTTGAAATTGCATGATCTCGTTTACAACCCGCATGAAACGTGTTAGATTTCTGCCCTTAGGAAAAGTCTATTGAAGATCCTGAAGTCCAAATCCCTTTTCGTCATGGCAGTTCTATTCCTGTTTCCCCTGCTTCTCCTGGGTCAGTGGCGGTCAAAAGACATAACGGCCCTGCGCATCGAGGTCCCGATCGAGATCGACGGGTTGCTTTTGGAAGAGATCTGGTCGCAGGCGCCCGAGGCCGGGGACTTCATCCAGTTCCAGCCGAACCGGGGGGCCCAGGGGACTGAGAAGACCCTGGTCCGGGTCCTGTATGACGGCGAGAACATCTATTTCGGCTTCCTCTGCTACGATGCGGAGCCCGAGAGGATCGCCGCCAGCATCACCAAGAGGGATTCGGACCTGAACTCGGACGATGCCGTATATGTCGCGCTGGACACGTTTCTGGATCGCCAGAGCGCCTACCTCCTCGGCACCAACCTCCTTGGCACCCAGTTCGACGGCCGCATCACCGACAATGGTCGCACCACCGACCCCACCTGGGATGCGGTCTGGAAGTCGGCCGCCCAGAAGACGGATTACGGATGGAGCGCCGAGATCGCCGTCCCCTTCAAGAGCATCAAGTACACGCCGGGGGAGGGGAAGACCTGGGGCTTAAGCATGGGGCGGTTCATACCCCGCAGGCTGGAATACAACTTCTGGATCGGCCCGCTCGAGTCCTACACCCGGGTCTCCCAGTTCGGGGAACTGCACGGCCTCGATCTGCAGAAGGCCGCCCAGCGCGGACAGATCATACCGTACATCGTCTCCCAGACCGAGGTCGATGAGGGTACGGATATGCGCGTTGGCCTGGACGCCCGTTATGCCTTCACCCCGCAGATCTCCGGCAACCTGACCCTGAACCCGGATTTCGCCATGGTAGAGGCGGATCAGGAGGTGATCAACCTCACCCGGTTCGAGACCTATCTCCCGGAAAAGCGCAACTTTTTCCTAGAGGGGGCGGAGATCTACCGACAGAGGATCCGCCTGTTCTACTCGCGCCGGATCGGGGATATCTACGGCGGGGCCAAGGTCCACGGAATGTCCGGGGGATACGAATTCCAGGCCATGACGGTCCAGACCAAGCCGGATGAGACCCGGGACGAGAGCTCGGCCAATTTCAGCATCTTTAGGGCGAAAAAGGCGGTGATGCGGGGCTCCACCGTGGGATTCCTGCTGGCCAACAAGCACGTCGATGGAAAGAACAAGGGTACTGTGGGCTTCGACACGGCCCTGTACTTCACCGACACCTTCCGATTCACAGGACAGCTGGCGGCTAGTTACGGGGATTACGGCGGCAGCAACCTCGCGTTCTTCCTGCGCCCCAGTTATGATTCCGCCACCTTCCACATCCATCTGCGCTACGGCCAGCTGGGCCGGTACTTTGCCGACAATGCCAACGAGGTGGGCTTTGTCCGGGATGACGACCGCCGGGAGCTGGACTCGGCCATCAGCAAGACCTGGTGGATGCGCCGGACCATGTTCGACAGCATCGAGTATGATTCCAACTACAACGTCTACTGGAGCCTGGACGGAACCCTGCGCAGCTGGAAGATCGACCAGGGTATGGATTTCGAATTAAGGAACAAATTTTCCCTGGAGCTGGGCCACCATCAGGAATACAAGCTGTACGAGAAGGATTTCCGCAACCACAAGACGGACATCGAGCTCGGCTACAACACCCGCGAATGGCAGAACGCTAACATCAGTTACAGCTTCGGGCGCAACTTCGACCTGGACTTTCACCTGATCAGCGCGAATGTGAATTACATGATCCTGAGCGGGCTTTCCTTTGAATACGAGCTGTCCCGTTTGATCTACGAGCCCGATCCGGAGAGGGAGAGCACCTGGATCCATGTCCTCCGTGCCACCAATTATTTCAATCCTGATCTCTACGTGAAACTGTTCTACCAGGTGCACACCGCCATCGACAAGCACACCGTCCAGGTCCTGTTTGTCTACCGCTTCCAGCCGCCCTTCGGCACGTTCCAGCTGGCTTACCAGAAAGGAACGGCGGAATTCGGCGAGAAGGGAGACCAGGGGAACACCTTTTTTGTTAAGTTCGCCTATATGTTCTAGGAGGGAGGGAATGAGACGTAAATCGCATCGGGTGAGGGGCAGGATCAAGGGCATGAACCGCCGCGAGTTCATCTCAACGTGTGCGGCCTGCACGACCTGCCTGGCGGCGGGTCCTCTTTTGACCCGTTGCTCCGGGAAGCCGGGTAAGGGCGCAAACAGGCTGCGGATACGCACCATCTACTCACTGCATGCCGTTAAGCAGCCCGGGCCCGACTGGCCCAACGTCGGTTTCGATTTTGGCCCGGTCATGCAGCGGATCGACACCGAGCTGGCTGATCGGTGTCCAGAGTTCGAGTTTATCTCGACCATGGCCACCGGGCCGGAAGAGGCGGAAAAGATCCTAGCGGAGGATGAGGCGGCTTCCATCGATGGATATCTGGTGTTTCAGATGAACTGCTGGAACCGCGTCGTGCAGACCATGGCGGCCTCGGGAAAGCCGGTGCTGTATGCCGACTTCAAATACGCCGGGAGCGGCGGATTTCTGGTCTACACGGCGGGATTCTTAAGGAATGAGACGTCCAACCTGGGCTTCGTGTCCTCGTCCAACCTGGAAGACCTGGTCGCGGCGGTCAAGTGTTTCAACGGCGTGGC
>JAUXEH010000420.1 GCA_030620655.1 Candidatus Aminicenantota bacterium
GCATCATCTATTCCATACAGGATAACGAGTTAACGATCTGGGTCGTATTACCTTGACACGATCCTAGATGTACATTATCATGTACATATCATGAAATCCAAAACCTACACCGAGGCCAGGGAAAAACTGTCCGACATCATAGAAAAAGTCTGCGAAGACCATGAACCCCTGATCATCACCAAGCGCCGGGACAAGGCCGTTGTCCTGATGTCGCTGGATGACTACGAGTCCTTGAAAGAGACATCTTATCTACTTAAAAGCCCTCGCAATGCCCGCAGGCTTCTGGAGTCGATCAAGGAACTGGAGGAGGGGAGAGGAGCGGAAAAGGATCTGCTCGAGTGAAAATCGTTTTTTCCTCAAAATCCTGGGAAGAATACCTCCTTTGGCAAAAAATTGACAAGCGCGTATTGAATAGGATCAACGATTTGATCAAAGATATCTCGAAATCTCCCTACAAAGGCAAAGGAAAACCGGAACCTCTTAAACATGCGCTTTCCGGCTATTGGTCCAGGCGAATAAACGAGGAACATCGCCTCGTATATAAGATTAAAGAGGATTCCCTGTACATTGCTCAACTCCGGTATCATTACTGATTGCAGCTTCCGTGGAGGGAAAGACGGCTTCATAACACGAGAAGCTTTTGACCATGCGATTTTTTCTGTGATATGTTATGCAGGACGTTTCTATAAGAGGAAAAAATATGCCTAAAACCAGAGATACTCGAAAAACACGCATCAAACCACGCTTCTGTCAATGGATCTGGATCGGTCTTGTGCTGGTGACCCTTTGCCTCGCCGGCTCCTGTCAGGCGGATCGGTCTCCGCCCGGATCTCCGGTTTCCGGCGGGCCCCCTGAGCTCCTTCCGGAGGACGAGGTCCGCCTGTCCAACGATCCGGAAAAGGCCGAGGTCTTCCGGGACGCCGGGCTGGGTCTTTTCGTCCACTGGGGGCCCAATTCACAGGTCGGATCGGAGATCAGCTGGCCGTTGAACCATGCCAGCCGGGAGTACATCGAAAAGTATTACGCCCTGGCGGACACCTTCAATCCAACCGGGTTCGATGCCGGGGAATGGGCGAGGCTGGCCAAGCTGGCCGGTATGGAATACGTGGTCTTCACAACCAAACACCACGACGGATTCTGCATGTTCGACACCAAGTACAGTGATTTCAAGATCACGAACACTCCCTATGGGAAGGACATCGTCGCCCAGATCGCCGCCGCGTTCCGGAACGAGGGTTTCCTGGTAGGACTTTATTATTCTCCGGGCGATTTCCGCTACCACTACGAGACAGGTATCCCCCAACAGGGCCTGATGATCCCCGCCTTTGACAGCGAAGCGCCGTTCGGCCCTCAAAAAAAGGGATTCCTGGCGTACGAACAGGGTCAGTTGGAAGAGCTGATGACACGGTACGGGGACATCTTCATGCTCTGGTTCGATGGGAACTGCGATCCCTTGAAGAAACACGCCTGGCGCGTACGCCAGGACATCTTCATCGGACGGGGAGAGATCCCGACTCCCGAGCAGCGCATCCCGGGGGAAGCCGCCGATCACGCCTGGGAGAGCTGCATGACCACCAGCTGGCAGTGGTCTTACCAGCCGAACCCTGACCTCAGGACCTCAAGGGAGGTCATCGAGAACCTGATCAAGATCCGGGCCCGGGGCGGTAACATGCTCCTCAATGTCGGGCCCAGGCCGGACGGACGCATCTCCGATCACGACGAGGCCATCCTCCGTGACCTGGGCCTGTGGATGATGATGTACGGGGAAGCGATGCGGGGGGTCCGCCCCTGGACCGTCACCAACGAGGGGGATGTCTGGCTGACCCGGAGCAAAGGGGAGGGACCGGCCACCCTGTATGCCATCACCGATTTCGATTACGACGCAGAGGGGACGACATGGCGGCAGTTCTCCGGACGCCGCCTGACGTTGAGATCGGTGCTGGCGACGGAGGAGACCGAGGTGTCCATACTGGGCCAGGAGGGTGGATGTTCATGGCATCAGGACGACGATGGCCTGCACATCACGGCCTTCAACCTGCACACGGTCCAGTTCATAGCCTATCCGGGCAGCCGACCTGAGTTCGCTCAGAGGCAGTGGCACATGGGCCCGGACTGGCCGGTGGCCCTCAAGATCACCGGAGTTATGCCGAAGGAAGGAATCACACGTGAGCGCTAAGCAATTCCAGAAGGGAGACTACGCATGCCGCTTTTCGGCCCGCCGAACATCAATAAATTGAAATCCCGCCTCGACATCAAAGGCTTGATAAAGGCCCTGGATTACACAAAAGATGCCGGGATTCGGGACC
>JAUXEH010000120.1 GCA_030620655.1 Candidatus Aminicenantota bacterium
CCGGTCCCGGATACTATCTCGGATAGGCGATTGTAGAGGGCCCTGGGAATTTTTATGGTAACCTTGGTGTCCTGTGTCTGGCTAGCACTCATATAACACTCCTATAAGAGTGTTATTCTAAGCTTCCTTTGGAAAATGTCAAGAAAATTAAGGAAGCAAATCCAATTAGGGAATGCTTCCGTGAATTAAAAGAAGATCAGGGAGTGACGGTCTTGTAGATCGTGAGGATGTTCTGCTCATTTTCTCGACTGTATTTGAAACCGTCCATCAGCTTCCGGGCCAGGAAAACCCCCAAGCCGCCTTTTTTCCCGTTTTTCATGATATCATCGATGTCCGGCGTTTTTATGTGCCGGGGATCGAATGGGATGCCGTTGTCCCGGATCTCGAGATAGACGCGGTCCTCGTCCTGCCAGGTTTTGAGGAATATCTCGCCGATCTTGTCATCGGGGTAGGCGTAACGGATGATGTTGATGCAGATCTCCAGCAGCGAAAGCTCGATGATGTAGTAATCCTCTTCGGACAGATGCGGGATCTGCAGGCTGCGCTTGAGAAATGCCCGGATCTTGTTGAGCTCGGAAAGGTCGCTGTGGACGGATAGAGTATTCATGTGTATCGGGCTTCTTGATTTTGTATCATGAATGGTATTTCCATTCAACTGAATTTATGGGCTGTTGCAAATCATCGGCAGATGTGCTAATTTTGCAGTTTATATTTTGAAGGAAGAATCGTCAAGGAGCTTGATTTATGAGTAAAGATGGAAAGCATCTCTTCACGTCCGAATCCGTGACTGAGGGACATCCCGATAAAGTATGCGACCAGATCTCCGACGCCATCCTGGATGATCTGCTGGCGCAGGACCCAAAGAGCCGCGTAGCCTGTGAAACGCTGACGACGACCGGCCTGGTCCTCATCGCCGGTGAGATCTCGAGCCAGGGATACACGGATCTGCAGAAGGTGGTGAGGGGGACCGTAAAGGAGATCGGATACGTCAAGGCCGCCTATGGCTTTGATTATGAGACCTGCAGTGTGCTGGCATCAATCCACAACCAGTCCTCTGACATCTCCATGGGCGTGGACGAATTGGAAGAACGCGAACAGGGTGCCGGCGATCAGGGACTGATGTTCGGATTCGCCTGCATCGAGACCGAAGAGCTCATGCCCTTGCCCATCATGCTGGCGCACAAGCTGTCACGGCGGCTCAGCACTGTCCGGAGAGAGGGCATCCTGGACTTCCTGCGTCCGGACGGCAAGTCTCAGGTCACGGTGGAGTATGAAGGCCATGTCCCCAAACGGGTGGATGCCGTCGTCATCGCGGCGCAGCACAACCCGGAAGTCGATATGGATGACCTGCGTGCGGATATCCGGGAGGCGGTCATTGGTAACGTCATTCCTCCGGATATGCTGGATGACAACACCAGCATCTTCATCAACCGCACCGGGCGTTTCGTACTGGGCGGCCCCTTCGCGGACACCGGCGTTACGGGCCGCAAGATCATCGTCGACACCTACGGGGGAGTGGGAAGCCATGGCGGTGGATGTTTTTCCGGTAAGGACCCGTCCAAGGTCGACCGTTCCGGCTCCTACATGGCCCGCTACATCGCCAAGAACCTGGTCGCGGCCGGAGTCGCCGACCGGATAGAAGTCCAGGTCGCATATGCCATCGGTGTGGCCGATCCTGTTTCCATCATGGTGGATTCCTACGGCACCGCCAGGGTCTCAGAGGATAAGATCAAAGACCTAATCCGCGGGCATTTCGGCCTCAAACCCAAACAGATGATCTCGGAACTGGATCTTCTGCGTCCGATCTACAGGAAAACCGCGGCCTTCGGGCATTTCGGACGCACGGAAGAGGAATTCACCTGGGAATGGACCGACAAGGCTGAAGCCATCCGGCGAGATGCCGGGCTTTGACCCGGCCGGGCTTGAGTCGGATCCACCCGCTGGATAGACTTTGATCTACCGGATTTCCCGGTTAATCATCTCCAGATAGCGTTCGATGTTGGCCCTCATCTCCGGATCGGCAACACGTGACTGCAGGGCGGTGAATATCTCTTTGGCCTTGATATAGTTCTTGTTCTTGAAGAAGGCGCCCGCCAGGTTGTAGGTCAGGTTGATGTCCTGTGGGAGGAGCCTCAACGCATCCTGATAGCAGACGATCGCGTCCTGAAATCTCTCCGCCCTTTCGTAAATGAGGCCCTTGAGATTGAGGGCCATGGCCAGGCGGCTGTTTACATTCAAGGCACGGTCGACATATTCCAGGGCCAGCTCATTTTTTTCCTGTATGTAATAGAGCCTGGCGAGGTTGTACAGAGGAAGCTCCCGGGAGTGGTAGGTTCCGTCGGCCACGGAGGCCTGGAACTGCTCCTCGGCTTCGGACAGCATGTTGAGCTCCTGATAAACAGACCCAAGATGATTATGGGCATCCGTCAATGTGGGATTAGCGATCAGGCACTGGTTGAAATATTTTATGGCTTCTTTGAAGTTTCCCTTCATGGTGTGGGCCAGGCCCATGCCGTCCAGGGCCAGGTCGAAGTTGGGCTGAAGCGTCAGGGCTTTCTCAAGATATTTTATGGCTTCGTCCGGCTGCCCGTTATTCAGATAAAAAATACCGGCGTTGTACTGGTATTTGGGATTCTGTTCCCGTTCTTTATCGACTTTTTGTTCCTGGGATGCGCAGAAGCTCAGCGTCAGGCTGAGCAGCAAAACCGCGGCGGTCCGTGTGTAGTTCATTGAGCTTCCCCTTCGGATACGAATTCTTTCCTGAGTTTGCGCGACATGAGATCCTGCAGCGCGGTGCGGGAATCCTTGTCTTGGTAGAGTATCTGATAGACCTGTTCCAGGATCGGCATCTCGACCCTCTCTCTCTGCGCCAATCGATAGGCAGAAAGGGTCGTGCCTATTCCCTCCGCCACCATCTGCATGCCTGAAACGATGTCCTCCAATGACTTTCCTTTCCCCAGTTCATAACCCACATACCGATTCCTGCTGAGGCTCCCGGTGCAGGTCAGAACCAGGTCGCCGATCCCGGCCAGGCCGGCAAAGGTTTCCTGTCTCGCTCCTGATTGTACGCCAAGTCTGGTGACCTCTGCACTTCCGCGGGTGATCAGAGCAGCCAGGGAATTGGAGCCGAATTCCAACCCGTCAGAGATGCCGGCCGCGATCGCGATCACGTTCTTCAAGGCCCCCGCCAGTTCGACCCCCACCAGATCGTCGGAAGTATAGACCCGGAAATAGGAGTGGGAGACCAGCTGCTGAACCCCTTTGGCCAGCTCCATGTCCCCGGAGGCCACGACCACGGCCGTGGGGTGAGACTCCGCGACTTCCCGGGCAAAACTGGGCCCGGAGAGCGCGGCCACCCGAGGCTTGAACCGGGCCGTGAAGACATCTTCCATGAGCTCGCTCATCCTTTTCAGTGTTTCTTTCTCGATACCCTTGGTGAGGCTGACCAGAGGCGTGCGTGGATCTAGGATCGGAAGCAGGCGCTCATACATGGCACGACAGTACTCCGAGGGGATGGCTATGAACAGGATGTCCGCCCCGGCCACCGCGTCTTCCAGATCATGGTGGAAGGAGACCGGAGAGGGGAATACCGAGCCGGGCAGGAATTGCCGGTTTTCCCGATACTTGAGGGCATGTTCATAGACATCCTCTTCCCGAATCCAGAGGCGTGCAGCCAGATTTTTCCTGCCGAGGTGCAGGGCGAATGCGCTGCCCCAACTACCTCCCCCGATCACGCATATGTTCATGTGTCTTTATCTCCCAGTTTCTTTTCCGTGCCCCTCAGGAGGCGGCCGATATTCGCCCGGTGCCGGTGTGCGAGCAACACAAATATAGCTGCACCCATGAGGACCAACCCGATTTGCTCATTGAAAAAAAGGATAATGAAGGGAAGACTGAAGAAGGCGCTCAGCGATCCCAGAGACACAAAGCGTGTGAGGACCACGACGATGACCCATACGGCCATGGCGCACAGCAGTGGCAGGGGTGCGAGTATAGCATAGGCGCCTACGGTGGTGGCCACCCCTTTGCCGCCCTTGAATCGGATGTAGACGGGAAAACAGTGCCCCAATACCGCCAGGAAGCCCGCGGAGTACGCCACCCAGGGCTCCGGAAACAGCCTCAAGGCCAGATAGACGGGGATGGCCCCTTTCAGAATATCGCTGAGGGCGACAGGCAGCGCCAGCTTCCAGCCCGCGACCCGGAGCACGTTGGTCGCGCCGATGTTCGTGCTCCCCAAGCCCCGGATATCCCTTTTTTCTTTGATCCGGTAGAGGATGTAACCTGTGGGCACAGAGCCCAGAAGATATGCGGCGGCTAGGAAAATAAATTTCATGATAGACCCGCTGTGTGGATTCGGGAGTATTCCGCTCCCGTGGGTTTCAATAGACTCTTGAAGAGAATGACCGAACCTGCCTGCATGGTCCCGAATGCGGCCCGGTCATTCCGGTGCAGGAAGTCGAGGAGCGCCTCCAGGTTGCGAGGGGCTTTGACCCGCCCCAGCGTCAGATGGGGATGGAAGCGGCGCCTTTCTCTGGGGAATCCGATGGTTTCCAACCCATCCTCCAGGTCCTTGTACAGGGCTTCCATGGGCTGGCTCCGGGTGATGCCGGCCCAAATGACCCGGGGTGCCCGTGTGTTGGACGGGAACGTTCCCGTGCCGGAGAATTCCAGGGAAAAGGACGTATGCAACGCCGTGACGTCATCCAGGATCGACCGGATCGCAGCTACTTTGTCGAAGGGAACCTCTCCCAGAAACTTGAGCGTCAGATGCATGCCTTCCGGCCTGATCCAGCGCACCGGGGCGTCAAAATGTCTGATCTCCCGGAGGAAGCCAAGGAGAGTGTCCCTTACAGCATCGGAGAGCTCGATGGCGATAAATGTGCGCATAACCTTACTCTTCTTCCCTTTGATCTCGCAGGGACCGCAGCAGGCGCCTCCTCAGCATGTCCAGGGCCTTCTGAGTGGAGCGCTGCTTGATGGTTTCACGGTCTCCCAGGAACAGGTTCTTTTCGGTCTGCGTGTTTCCCATGCCTGCTAGGGCGATATACACGAGTCCCACCGGTTTTTCTTCGGTCCCGCCCGTCGGCCCCGCGATCCCGGTGATGCCCAGTCCGAAGGTCGCTCCCGAGTTTGTCCGGATATTTTCGGCCATGGCCGCCGCGACCTGAGGACTCACGGCGCCGTGTTTTTCCAGGAGGGAGGCGGGGACATCCAAGAGGCGGGTCTTGGCCTGGTTGGAGTAGGACTGCACACCCTCAAGGAAATAGGCTGAGCTTCCCGGCACATTCGTGATGCGGTGGCTCAGGAGCCCGCCGGTGCAGGATTCTGCGGTGGCCAGGGTGTATTGATTTCCCCGGAGCAGTTTACCTATGACGGCCTCCAGCTCTTCCTCTGCTTGGGTGAAAATATTCTCACCCAGCCGCTCGGCCATGGCCTCGACCGGGCGGGTCAGCTTTTTTTTGGCAGCCTCTTCACTCAGGCTCGAGAAGGCGGTCAGGTGGACCTCAATCTGTCCCGGGGAGGCGAGGACCGTCAGGTCGATGTCGGGCCCTATGCCGGGATAAAGGTCGGAGATCAGGTCTTCCGTCTTCGATTCCGTCAATCCGGCGATCTTCAGAGTCTTCCGAACCTGGAAGCCTTCACGTTTTTCCTGCAGACGGGGAAGGACCAGGGACAGAAACATGGGCTGGATCTCGCGGGGCGGGCCGGGCAGGAGCACGAATGTCCGTCCTCCGGACTCCAGCCACGAGCCCGGTGCCGTCCCATTGGGGTTTTCCAACGGTACGGAGCCCTCGATGACATAGGCCTGTTTGCGGTTCACCTCCGAGATGGAAATGCCGCGCTTCCTGAAGCGGTCCTGGATCTGTTCCCAGAGTGTTTCCCGAAAAATCAGCCGCTTGCCCATGGTAGCCGCCAGGGTTTCACGGGTCATGTCATCCTGGGTGGGCCCCAGCCCTCCCATAATCAGGATCAGATCAGATCGCTCCGAGGCGATCCGGATGCAGGATGCCAGATCGTCCGGCTTATCTCCCACCACCGTCTTGAAAGAGACCTGCATGCCCAGCCGGTTGAGATGGCGGGTCAGGAAAAGCGAATTGGTGTCCAGATGGAAAGGTGTGAGCAGCTCGGAGCCTACGGCCAGGACCTCGATCTTTGTGTGCCTGCGCTCCGTCATAGCACCAGAATGAAGATATTCAGGATGATGCTGGCATAGATTCCCGCCAGGATGTCATCCAGCATGATGCCCCAACCCGCCCGGAAGGACTCCGCCTTGTGGATGAACATGGGCTTGATGATGTCGAAAACCCGGAAAAGCAAAAAACTCGCCAAGACCAACCCCCAGGTGGGGGGGATCAGCAGCAGTGCTGTCCACTGGCCCACGACCTCATCGATGACCACGGTCCTGGGATCTTCTTTTTTTATCCGTGCGGCGTAGGCCGAGGAGGCCCAGACCCCCACAAAATAGACCGCCAGGCCGATCGCAATATAATGCGCCCAGGGAAGCCGGTGAAACCAGAACTTGTAGCCCAGTGCTGTGAGCAGGCTGGCGAATGTGCCTGGAGCGACGGGGAAATACCCCGCCCCAAAAAAGGTCGCAAGGCCCTTGCTAAGGAGTCGTATCATATCAGTTTTCCATATAGATCATATACATCGCTGCGCAGGATTTCAACCGTCTGCACAGTTCCGGCCGGGACATCAACCGGGGCCTCCGGAATCAGCACTACTCCGTCCACCTCCGGGGCCTGGTACCGGGTCCGGCCCAAAAACACGGCCTGGTCCCCCTTCAGCCTGCCTTCCAGGAGCACGGGGATTCGAGCCCCCACATACCGCCTTATCCGTTTAGAAGAGATGCCGGCCTGGATCTCCATGATCTCCTGGAGCCGATTTTGTTTTTCCCGCATGGGGATCTCATCTTGCATGGAAGCGCTGGGTGCGTCGGATTCATGCGAGTAGGTGAACACACCCAGGTGGTCGAACTGCGCCTCGCGCACGAATTCCTTGAGCCGCATGAACTCCGACGGGCCTTCGCCGGGAAACCCCACGATGAGCGAAGTGCGGATCGCCGCATCGGGCAGCCGTTCGCGGATCTTTGCGATCAACCGGAGCGCAAGGGTACCGTCCAGGCCTCTCCTCATCCTCCGGACCAGGGTGGGGTCTGCATGCTGGAATGGGCTGTCGACATAGGAGCAGACCTTTTCCGCACGCATGGTGTCGAGCAGCCGGTCCGTGATCTCCTCGGGGTAGCTGTACAGCACCCGTATCCAGCAGAGATCCGGGATCTTTTCCAGATGTTCCAGGAGTTGAGCCAGCCCATCTTTTAGGCCCAAGTCATGCCCGTAATAGGTGGAGTCCTGCGAGATGAGGTTGACCTCTTTGACTCCCCGGTCGGCCAGCCGGCGGGCCTCGCTCACTACGGATTCCAAACTCCTAGACCGGTAGGGGCCTTTGATCTGGGGTATGGTACAGAAGGTGCAGCGGTGGGAGCATCCCTCGGAAATCTTGATATAGGCCCAGGCCGGGGGCGTGGATATTTGCCTGGGAGAAGCATGATCGTAGAGAAAACAGCTCTCCTCGGGATCGTAGGGCTTTCCCTCGATGAGTTGCACGATGTGCTGGAAATCGTTGACTCCCGTCCACAGATCGATCTGAGGGAATTTTTGCCGCAGCGCCATCAGGTCTTTCTGGACATAACAGCCGGCGGCTACGATCGTTACATGGGGTCTCTGCCGCTTGATACGGAGGGCGTCCCGAAAATGCCACTCCGCCTCGTCCCGGGCCGGCTGGATGAATCCGCAGGTGTTTACGATGATTATGTCAGCGCAGGACTGATCCGTCTCCAGGGTATAGCTCCCGGACTGCAGCAGATAGCCCAGCATGACTTCGCTGTCCACCAGGTTCTTGGCGCAGCCGAGGCTCACCAGCGCGACGTGTTTCCTGCTGTCCCCCA
>JAUXEH010000404.1 GCA_030620655.1 Candidatus Aminicenantota bacterium
AAGAATGCCGATGATTATTATGAGTTTTACAAAGAAAATATCGGCATTCTTTATGAATAATTCAGGCGCCTGGGTTATTCACGGGGCGAGGTTACGGCAGATACGAGGCGCCGGTGGGTGAAGCTGTAGTTTACTACTGCGAATCCACCGCAACGAAGTAGATACTGTGAGATCGGCCCGCCCGGAGGGTAAAGAATGCCGATGATTATTATGAGTTTTACAAAGGAAATATCGGCATTCTTTATGAATAATTCAGGCTAAGGGGATTACCTTATGCCCAGGACAAAAGCTTATGCGGCGCTTTTCCTTTTGTGTGCGCTCCTTTGCCACGGAGTGGAGGTATCAGGGCCCGAGAGCCCAATCCCAGCCGGTGAGCGGCTCAGCCTGTCCGGCCTCCGTGAACCGGTGGAGATCATCAGGGACAGGTGGGGCATCTCCCACATCTATGCCCGGAACCAGCCCGACCTGTTTTTCGCCCAGGGATTCAACGTGGCCCGGGACCGGCTCTTCCAGCTTGAGATCTGGCGGCGCCAGGCCACCGGGACCCTGGCGGAGATCCTGGGCCACCGGGCCCTCCAGCGGGACATCGGCGCACGGCTGCTCAAAGCCCGCGTGGATATGGATTCGGAGATGCGTCACTACCACCCCGACGGGGAGGAGATCATCACTTCGTTCGTCCGGGGGATCAACGCCTACATCGACCTCACGCGCAGGGAGCCGGACCTCCTGCCTCTGGAATTCCGGCTGCTGGACCTGATACCCGGCCATTGGACGCCTGAGGTGGTCGTCTCCCGGCACAACGGCCTCTTCCGCAACGCATCCTCGGAGATCTCGCTTGCCAAAGCGGTGGCCGCCCTGGGAGCCGAAAAAGTCCGTGACCTCATGGACCTCCATCCAGGAAAGCCGGCCCTGATCCTGAAACCGGAGCTGGACGCCTCCCTCCTGTCGCGGGACATCCTCGAGCTATACTCCGCCTCACGGGCGCCGGTGCGTTTCACCGAAGAGGACATCCGGGACGAGTCTGAGCGCGCCCCTTCCGGTCCGGGGGCTGTATCCTCGCCGGATTCGCGCCCAGCATCCCTGATCCTTGATGCCGATGAAGGGAGCAACAACTGGGTGGTCGGCGGGCGGCACACCCTGACAGGAGCCCCCTTCATGGCCAACGACCCTCACCGCCGGCAGCAGATTCCCTCGCTGCGGTACTGGGTCCACCTCAATGCCCCGGGCTGGGACGTAATCGGCGGCGGCGAGCCGGCCCTACCCGGCGTCTCGATCGGACACAACCGGCACGGAGCTTGGGGGCTGACCATCTTCTCGGTGGATCAGGAAGACCTTTTCGTCTATGACACCCATCCCGACGATCCGGATCGCTACCGCTACCGGGACTCGTGGGAGGACATGAGCGTTTTCCATGAGCGCATCGCAGTGCGGGGGCAGGCCCCCGTCTCTGTGGAGCTCAAATACACCCGGCACGGACCGGTCCTGCATCAGGACCCTGAAAACCACAAGGCCTATGCCCTGCGGGCTGCCTGGCTCGAGGTCGGATGCGCCCCCTACCTGGCCAGCCTGCGTATGGACCAGGCCCGGACCTGGGAGGAGTTCCGGGACGCCTGCAGTTTCTCCCGCACGCCCTCGGAGAACATGGTGTGGGCCGACAGGGAAGGCAACATCGGCTGGCAGGCGGTCGGCATCACGCCGCTCAGGCCCGATTGGGACGGGCTGCTTCCGGTCCCGGGCGACGGCCGCTGCGAATGGGACGGCTACCTGCCCATCCGGGCCCTGCCCCATGCCTTCAACCCGCCCAAGGGATATTTTTCCACGGCCAACCAAGACAACATCCCGCCCGGCTATCCCTATGCCGTGGGTTTCCAGTGGGCGGCGCCCTTCCGCCAGGCCCGCATCCAGGAGGTGCTGGGCTCCGGCCGGAAATTCACGCGGACCGACATGATGCAGCTCCAGCACGACGTGGTTTCCCTCCCGGCCCGAGCGCTGGTCCCGCTTCTGCGGGGTCTGCGCGGCAGAGACGCAGCCGTGCAGAAAGCCCTGGATGCCCTCGGCGCATGGGACTTCCGGATGGCCCCTGACTCCACGGCCGCGGCCGTGTACCAGAGCTGGCAGCGGCGGCTCTCCGCACACGTCCGAGTGATCTCCCTCTCCGGGCAGGACCAGGGGTCCTCTCCCCGCCCGCCCCTGACCAAGATAATCGCCTGGCTGGTTTCTCCGGACGGGCGCTTCGGTGAAGATCCCCTGAAGGGACGCGACACGCTGCTGCTGCGGGCCCTGGAAGAGGCGGTCCGTGACCTCAGCACACGCCTCGGCCCGGATATGGAAGGATGGCGCTACGGCCAGGAGCGGTTCCACCACATCCGGATCCGCCACCTGCTGAGTGACGCCGTGCGGCCGGAACTCCGGGCCCGGCTGGACATCGGCCCCCGTCCCCGTGGGGGAAACGGCGACACCGTCAACCAGACCTCCGGCGGGTTCAATCAAACCTCCGGCGCCAGCTTCCGCATCATCGTCGATCTTTCGGACTGGGACCTCTCGCTGGGCACCAATTCACCGGGACAGTCCGGAGATCCCGG
>JAUXEH010000073.1 GCA_030620655.1 Candidatus Aminicenantota bacterium
AAACTAGAGGCTGTCCAGGCGCTGCGCCGGACCGAAGAGGAGACCCGGGAAAAGAGCCAGGCCATGGCGCAGGATATCATCAGCCAGGCAATCCAGAGGTCTGCGGCCGAACATGTGGTGGCAACCACGGTATCGGTGGTCGATCTCCCCTCTGATGACATGAAGGGACGCATCATCGGCAGGGAAGGACGGAACATCCGGGCCCTGGAGCTTGCCACGGGGGTGGACATCATCGTGGACGACACTCCTGAAGCCGTGATCCTGTCCAGCTTCGATCCTATCCGCCGGGAGATGGCCCGGCTGGCCATCCAGAAGCTAGTGAACGACGGACGCATCCATCCCGCCCGTATAGAAGAGGTGGTGGAAACGGTCAAGGAGGAGCTGGACCGCAAGATCAGGCAGGAAGGGGAATCCGCGGCCCTGGAGCTGCGGATCCAGGACCTGCATCCCGAGCTGATCAAACATTTGGGGAAACTGAAGTACCGGACGAGCTACGGGCAGAACGTGCTCCAGCATTCCAAAGAGGTCGCTACCCTGTCGGCCCTGATGGCGACAGAGCTGGGCCTGGACGTCCGGGTCGCTCTCCGGGCCGGGCTGCTGCACGATATCGGGAAAGCCGTCGATCGCGATGTCGAGGGGACCCACACGGAGCTGAGTGTGGCGCTGGCCAAGAAGCACGGGGAGTCGGAGGCTGTTTGCCAGGCCATCGCCTCCCACCACCGGGACATCGATTTCCCTTCTATCGAGGCGGTGCTGGTCCAGGCGGCCGACACGCTCTCCGCAGCCCGGCCGGGTGCGCGGCGGGAACTGCTGGAGACGTACATAAAACGGCTGGAGAAGCTGGAGGAGGTGGCCCATTCCTTCGATGGCGTGGCCAAGGCCTTCGCCCTGCAGGCAGGGCGTGAGATCCGCATCATCGTGGAGAGCCGGAAGATCTCCGACGACCAGGCGACCCTGGCAGCCAAGGAGATCGCCCAGAAGATCAAGGATGAGCTCGATTACCCCGGACAGATCAAGGTCACGGTCATTCGAGAGATGAGGGCGGTTGAGTATGCCAGATAGACTGAGCGTGTTGTTCCTCGGGGATGTCATCGGCCGTCCCGGGAGGCGGGCGCTCGATATTTTTCTGCCGCCCCTGGTCGAGGAACTGAACCCCACTCTCGTCATCGCCAATGCGGAGAACGCCGCGGGTGGTGTCGGGATCACGGAAAAGATCGGGAGGGACCTGTTTTCCCAGATCGATGTGCTGACTTCGGGCAACCACATCTGGGACAAGAGGGATGCCCTTGAGTACCTGGAACAGGAACCCCGCCTACTGCGGCCGGCCAACTATCCCGATCCCAATCCCGGGAAGGGATCCTATATCTGGGAGGGCAAACAGGGAGAAAAGGTGGGAGTCCTGAACCTGCAGGGCCGGGTCTTCATGGAGCCCATTGAGTGTCCTTTCCGGGTCGCCGACAGGGAGGTGGAAAAACTCCGGTCCATCACTCCGGTGATCGTGGTGGATTTTCATGCCGAGGCCACCTCGGAGAAACAGGCCCTGGGCTGGCACCTGGACGGCCGGGTTTCCGCTGTCTTGGGCACCCACACCCACGTCCCCACCGCGGACGAACGGGTGCTGCCCAAAGGCACGGCCTACATCAGCGATGCCGGGATGGTCGGCGGGTATGATTCGGTCATCGGGATCAAGAAGGAGCAGGCCCTGCTGAGGTTCTTGACCTCGCGGCCCCAGCGTTTCGAGCCTTCGAAGGAGCGGAGCGTCCTGGGCGGGGTCTTTATCGAGATAGAGACGCAGACCGGCCGGGCGGTTTCGATCCAGCGCAGGCTCGTTATCGGGGATGGATGTGGAGAATAACACCGCTGCCCTTCGCCCGGACAGGATTTTCACCATCTCGGAGCTCACGCGACTGGTAAAGACCGAGCTGGAGAAGGCGTTCCCGGGGCCCCTGTGGGTCGAGGGCGAGCTGTCCAACTTCACCCGGGCCCATTCCGGGCACCTGTATTTCGATCTGAAGGACGAGCGAAGCCAGCTTCGCGCCGTCATGTGGCGCTCCCAGGCCCAGAGGGTTCCCTTCGAGCTCGAGAGTGGGCTGCAGGTGGTGTGCAGGGGACAGATCACCGTGTACGAGCGCCGCGGGCAGTATCAGTTCCAGGCCGAGCTGATCGAGCCCAAAGGCAAGGGCGCGCTCCAGCTGGCCTTCGAGCAGCTCAAGGAAAAGCTCCGCAAAGAGGGCCTGTTCTCTCCAGAGATCAAGAAGCCCCTTCCGGTCTTCCCCCACACCATCGGAGTTGTGACCTCGCCCCGGGGCGCCGCCATCATAGACATCCTAAGGACCCTGGATAGGCGGTTCGCGCGGCTGCACATCCTGATCTATCCGGTCAAGGTCCAGGGGGAGGGTGCCGGCGGAGAGATCGTAGAGGGAATTGATTATTTTTCCGCCCGCAAGGATGTGGATGTGGTAATCGTGGGGCGTGGGGGAGGATCCCTGGAGGACCTATGGGCCTTCAACGAAGAGGTCGTCGCGCGCGCCATTGCCCGCTGTTCCGTTCCGGTGATCTCGGCGGTGGGCCATGAGGTGGATTTCACCATCGCGGACTTTGTGGCCGACATCCGGGCTTCCACACCCACCGCGGCCGCCGAGCTGGTGATCGAGGAGGAGGCGGGCTTCCAGGAGAGGATCGAAAACCTCCAGCGGCGCCTGGGCCAGAACCTGCGCTTCACGGCGCAGGAGCAAAGGAACAGGGTCCTCTCCCTTGTCCGTCATCCGGTTTTCCAGGGCTTCCGGCTGCGCATCCTCAACCTGACTCAGACCGTGGATGAGCTTGAGATGCGTGCCTTCAACAGCCTTCGTCGGCATTCTCTGAAGATCACGGAGGCCAGGTCGATGACACGGCTGCTGGATGAGAAAGCCCGCAGCTTGATGGCGGCGAAACTTCAGGCGGTCAAGGCACGCTGGGAGAGGCTTTGTGCGGAGCTGCACGCGCTGAGTCCTCTCAATGTGTTGAAAAAAGGATACACCCTGTGCTGGGCGCCGGACGGACGTACCCTGGTCCGGAGCGCAGACGAAGTCCGATCCGGACAGGACTTGACGGTGTCCTTCTTCAAGGGGGAGTTTTCCTGCCGTGTGGCACACGTGGATGCGGAGCGGCGAATCACCGACCGGCCTCCGGGAGCGAAGTCGTCCGAAGACGGTCTTGAGGAGACAGGCAAATGACGCAAAAAAGTTTTGAAAAGGCCTTGGCGGAGTTGGAGACCGTCGTGGAGAAGATGGAGGCCGGCGAGTCGTCCCTGGATGAATCCCTGGCCCTTTTTGAGAAGGGGGTACAGCTGGCCAAGTTCCTGCGGGAGGAGCTGGGGAAAGCGGAGAAAAAGGTCGAGATCCTGCTGAAAAACTCCGAGGGGCAGGTCACGGGCGAACCCTTCGATCTGCCTGAAGAGGAAAATACGGACAAGAAGCCACAGGAAGGCGGTTCCGGAGAGAACGACAGCCTTCCCTTTTGAACAATACCCGCAACCATCGTGAGAAAAGTGGCTGGACGAGAGGAGACAGCGATGCCCGCTCTGCTTGAAAGCATTACATCACCCCAGGATCTCAAGGGTCTGTCGACCCGGGGAATGGGCCAGTTGGCCAAGGAGATCCGGCAGCAGATCATTGATACGGTCTCCCGCACGGGAGGTCATCTTTCCCCCAATCTCGGGGTTGTGGAGATGACGCTGGCCCTGCATTACGTGTTCGATTCCCCGAAGGACAAGATCATATGGGATGTCGGCCACCAGTGTTACGCCCATAAGATCCTGACTGGACGCAGTCGGGAGTTTTCCGGCCTGCGTCAGATGGACGGTGTCTGCGGGTACCCGGTGCGGGAGGAAAGCGAGCACGATGCCTACAACACCGGGCATGCCTCCACGGCCCTGTCGGCTGCGCTGGGTTTGGCTGCGGCCCGGGACCGGAAGGGCATGGACCACCATATCATCGCCGTCGTTGGGGACGGAGGCCTGACCGGCGGCATCGCCTGGGAGGCCCTCAATCAGAGTGGTCATCTGAGACAGAGGCTTATCATCGTCTTGAATTACAACGAGATGTCCATTTCTCCCAATGTGGGGGGGCTCTCGCGCTACCTGACATACCTGGTGTCCGGGCAGTACTACCTGCGCATGAAAGACCATGCCAAGACCTTCCTGAAGGCCATCCCCCTGATCGGCTGGCCCATGATCAAGGTGGGACGCGCCCTGGAAGAGGCCATCAAGAAGACGTTTTTCCCGGGCCTGCTCTTTGAAGAACTGGGCCTCCGCTACATCGGTCCGGTCCAGGGTCACAGCCTGCCCTCCCTGATCGAGGTGTTCGAAGAGGCCAAGGGATACGACGGGCCCGTCCTCATCCTCTGTGTAACCAAAAAGGGGAAAGGTTTTGGGCCGGCACAGGATAATCCATCCAAGTTCCACAGCGCATCCCCTTTCGAGAAATCATCGGGCCGTGTCCTCCAGACGGACAAGCGGCCGACCTACTCCTCCGTGTTCGGGGAGACCGTCCTAGACATGGCCGATGAAGATGAACGTTTGGTGGCCATCACCGCCGCCATGCCCGATGGGACCGGATTGGGTCCGTTCGGCAAGAAATACCCGGATCGACTCTTTGATGTAGGGATTGCAGAACAGCATGCCGTGGTGTTTGCCACCGGGCTGGCTCTGGGAGGATACAAGCCGGTGGTGGCCATCTATTCCACTTTCCTGCAGCGGGCCTACGACCAGCTCTACCATGATGTCTGTCTCATGGACGTCCCGATCCTGTTCGCCTTGGACCGTGCCGGGATCGTCCCGGATGACGGCCCCACCCACCAGGGTATCAATGACATTGTCTACCTGCGGCATCTGCCCAACATGATCGTCATGGCCCCCAAAGATGAGAACGAGCTGCGGCACATGCTGCATTCGGCCTTCAGCTATGGCCATCCGGTCGCTGTCAGGTTCCCCAAGGGGAAGGTCCCCGGCGTCCCCATGGACGAGGCCCGGAAAATGATCCCCCTGGGGAAGGCGGAGCTCCTCAGGGAGGGGAAGGATCTCCTGGTGGCGTTCGGCAACATGGTGCGTCCCGCGCTCGAAGCGGCAGAGGCTCTGGAGAAGAAGGGCATCAGCCTGGCGGTGGCGAATGCGCGGTTCGCCAAACCGCTGGATGGGGACCTGTTCCGGGAATACGCCCGGCCCGGGGGCACGATCTTAACGGCCGAGGAAGGGGTTATCGACGGGGGGTTCGGGAGTGCGGTCAGGGAATACCTGGACGGGGAAGGGTTTTTCGATCTGCGCTTCAAGCGCCTGGGGCTTCCTGTGGAAATCTACCCCGTGGGCAAGGTCGAGCAGATCAAGGCCAGGTACCGGCTGGATGTGCCGGGATTGATCGCTCAAATCGAGGAGTTCTACCGGGGCGGTGGAAAACCCTGATCGATTATCGGGCTATGAAAGATCGGGCGGATAAGATGCTGGTCGCGCAGGGCCTGGCCGCGAGCCGTCACCTGGCCCATGCCCTGATCCTGGCGGGGGATGTGTATACGGGAGAGCTCCGCGTCGAGAAGCCAGGTCAGCTGCTTGATGCCGAGAAGAAGCTACGCTTGAAACAGCGCCCGCCCTACGTGTCCCGGGGGGGGCTGAAGCTGGAAGCCGCGCTCCTGCATTTCGGGATTCCGGTTCAGGGCCGGGTCGGGCTCGACCTGGGGGCCTCCACCGGGGGCTTCACCGACTGCCTGCTGCAGAAAGGGGCCTCCCACGTGTATGCCGTGGATGTGGATCCGCGCCAGCTGGACTGGAAACTGATGAACGATCCCCGGGTGACGGCCATCAAGAAGAATGCCCGCTATCTGACTTCCGGCGACCTGTCGGGGCCAGTGGACCTGACTGTCATGGACCTGTCCTTCATCTCGCTGCTGAAGGTGCTGCCGGCGCTGTCCGATATTATCGGCGGCGGGCAACTGATCGCGCTCATCAAACCGCAGTTCGAGGTGGGGAAAGGCCGCGTGGGGAAAAAGGGCGTGATCAAGGATCCGTCGCTTCACCTCGAGGTGCTGTCCCGGGTGACCGCGGATGCGGATTCCCTGGGTTTCGGATTGGCAGGAGTCATGCGTTCTCCCGTTTCGGGCCAGAAGGGGAACCGGGAGTTCCTGGCGCTTTGGGAGCTGGGGCCCTCTTCACTGACCCCGGAGCAGAGAGAAACTCAGATCAAGGAGGCGGTGTGGGATGAGACAAATTGAGCGAGTCGGATTCGTCATCAAGCCGCATGCCCCGGAAGTCGATACGGCACTGAGACAGCTGCTCGGCTATTTTTCCGAACGCGGGGTGGAGTGCCGGTTAGAGTCCGCGGCTGCGGAAATGCTCGGACAGCGGCAGGGCGTTTCACGTGAGGCGCTGCCGGCCGAGGTCGACCTGGTGATCGTCCTGGGCGGGGACGGCACCCTGCTCAGCATCGCGCACCTGGCCGCCGAGAGCCGTGTGCCGGTACTGGGCGTGAACATGGGAAGCCTGGGATTCTTGACCGAGGTCCCCTTGGATGAGGTGTTCGTGACCCTGGACGCCTACCTGGCCGGCGAAGAACACATCGTCAGCCCCCGGCAGGTCCTGGAAGCGGACACACGCGGGAAGACCTATTACTGTCTCAATGACATCGTGATCAATAAGGGCGCCCTGGCTCGTATGATACAGTGCGCGATGTGGATCAATGACAAGGAGGTCGCCATCCCCCGTTCCGATGGGCTTATCATCGCGACCCCGACGGGCTCGACGGCCTATTCCCTCTCCGCCGGCGGCCCCATCATCCAGCCTTACAT
Organism: Candidatus Aminicenantota bacterium; assembly: GCA_030620655.1. Classification (GTDB taxonomy): domain Bacteria; phylum Acidobacteriota; class Aminicenantia; order Aminicenantales; family Aminicenantaceae; genus JAUXEH01. Next base: position 6,814 of record JAUXEH010000073.1, read on the forward strand.
CCCGGCCATCATCATTGCCCCCATCTGCCCCCACACGCTGTCATTCCGTCCCATGCTGGTCGCATCCGACTCCCGGATCAGGGTCCAGATGCAGACCAAGGGAGAGAAGGCCTACCTGACCCTGGACGGGCAGCGGGGCTACCTGATGGAAAAGAACGAAACCGTGGCAGTGCGGACCAGCGCCCTCAAGTTGGAGTTGATCTCGTCGCCGCGGAGGAATTATTTCGACCTCCTGCAGGAGAAACTAGGCTGGGGCAAGAAATAGTAGGGGTCAGGCTTTGATAATTTTGATATATTATGACAACATATTTATTGAAATCACTATATCAAACTTATTAACCTGGATTAGTCATAAAAAATGGAGGACATGGTGTCTGACGAAAGCTTATTGAATGTGACGGATGCGAACTTTGAAGATGAGGTCATCGGTTCCGACCTCCCGGTGCTGGTGGACTTCTGGGCGGTTTGGTGCGGCCCCTGCCACATGGTGTCGCCCTTCGTGGAACAGATCGGCGAGGAGTACAAGGACCGGCTCAAGGTGGCGAAGCTGAATGTAGACGAAAATCAGAGTGTTCCCGCCAAATACGGCATCATGAGTATCCCCACACTCCTGCTGTTCAAGGGGGGAGAGCCCAAGGAAACCATCGTGGGCGCGCTGCCCAAGGACATGATCGTCGCAGCCATATCCAAGCACCTATGAGCGGGATATACGATGTGATCATAGTGGGCGCCGGTCCCGCGGGATTGGCCGCCGCCATCTACACGGGCCGTGCCCGGCTGGAGACGCTGCTCCTGGAAAAGGCGCTTCCGGGAGGGCAGATCCTCCTCGCGGACTGGATCGAGAACTACCCCGGATTTGCCGAGGGGGTGGGGACCTTCCCGCTCATGGATGCCTTCAGGGCACAGGCGGAGCGGTTCGGGGCGAAGATCGAGGTGGATGAGATCGCTGACCTGCAGCAGGGGGAAGGGCCGCTTTGGAAACTCGTGGGGCGTGATAAGACCTACCAGACCCGCACGGTGATCGTCGCCACTGGGGCGGCCCACCGGCATCTCGAAGTCCCGGGAGAGGCCGAGCTGACGGGGAGGGGGGTCTCCTTCTGCGCCACCTGCGACGGGGCCTTTTTCCGGGACAAGCTGGTGAGCGTCGTGGGCGGCGGCAGTTGGGCCCTGACCGAGGCGCTGTTCCTCACCAAGTTCGCCCGCCTGGTGAAGCTCATCCACCGGCGCCAGGGATTCCGGGCCGAGAAGATCCTGCGGGAACGCGTCCGGAATCACGAGAAGATCGAACTGGTCCTGGATACGGTGGTGGACACGGTCAATGGTAAGGACAAGCTGGAGTCGCTGTCCCTGCGCAATGTCAAGACCGGGGAAGCCTGGGACGAGTCCATGGACGGGCTGTTTGTCTCCATCGGCATGCTCCCCAACACCGGGTTCCTCGGATCCCTGCTGGAGCTGAACGAGTGGGGGGAGATCGTAGTCCGGAAAAAAATGGCCACTTCCCAACCCGGGATCTACGCGGCCGGGGATGTGACGGACGCCTGTTCCAACCAGGTGGCCATCGCCTCCGGCGGCGGTGTGGAGGCCGCCCTGGCCGTCGACGAATACATCACCGACCTCGATTAACCGCCCGCCATCTCTCCACCCCAAGATTATTTGTCGAGTTTTTTCTTGATCTGCTTGACCTCTTTGAGCAGATCGTAAAGCTGAGGAAAGGCCACATTGGCTTTGCGCCAGGTGCGGATGTCCATGTGCGGGGACCCGGAAACCATCGTATCGGCCGGGACGTCCCTGACCACGCCGGTCTTGGCGGCGATCACGGCGTTGTCCCCGATAGAGATGTGGTCCGGAACGCCGGCCTGCCCTGCCAGGATGACGTTTTTTCCCGTGCGTGAGCTTCCCGCGATCCCCACCTGGGCCATGACCACGCTGTTCTCGCCGATCTCGACGTTGTGCGCGACCTGGACCAGGTTGTCGATCTTGACTCCCCTGCGGATAACGGTGTTCCCCAGTGTGCCGCGGTCCACGGTCGAGTTGGCCCCGATCTCCACGTCGTCCTCGATGATGACCGTCCCCATCTGAGGGATCTTCTTGCGGGCATTATCTTTCGGGGGCAGGTACCCGAACCCGTCCGCACCGATCACGACCCCGTTGTGGAGGATGATCCTCCGGCCGAGGACGACATCCTCCCGCAGGGAGACCTGGGAGTGGATGACACAGTCCGCCCCTATCTTCACGCCGGGATAGATGGTGACATGCGGATGGATCACGGTACCCGCGCCTATCTCGACATTGTCCCCCACCACCGAATAGGCCCCCACAGACACATCCTGCCCGATGCGAGCGCTGCCGGAAACCTGTGCCTGCGCATGGATCCCCGGCTCCGGGCGATAGGGAGTGAAAAAGAATTCCTGGGCCCGGACAAAGGACCGCTGGGGGTCGGAGGAGCGAATGACGGGCATGTGGTCGCACGGTTCTTCCGGAGGCAGGATGACGGCGGAAGCCTGAGAGCTTTCCAGCAGTGGGCGGAACTTCCTCTGGGCCATAAACACGACTTCGCCCTCTCCGGCGCCCTTCATGTCTGCCACCCCGGTCAGTACGGCAGTCCCATCTCCTTCGTAGGGGCAGCCGAGCAGGCCGGCCAGTTCGGCTACGGTAATAACGGGTTTTTTATCCCGCGGCGGTTTTTTCATGGTATCTCTCGTTCAGGACCGCGGCCAGCTCTGCACCCCAGAACAGGATCGCCAGTGAAAGGGTGATCCAGAGCAGGAAGAATATGATGGACGTGAGGGTGCCCTGCACCAGACGGGACAGGACCACGCCGATGGCGGAGAAATGGGCCACATAGAAGGCGAAGATCCGCTTGAAGACCTCCCAAAGCAGGGTGCTGACCACTGCAGCGATGGCCGCGGGCCGGGTGTAGACCTTGATCTCCGGGATGAATTTGTACAGGATGAAGAAGACCAGGAAGGTCAGCGTGAAGGGGATGAGATACTGGAGGAAGAAGTTGTTCAACAGCGACATGACCTTGGGGTTGATGTATTCGGCGAAGAGGGTGCTTGCCTGGATGGCCCGCTGGAGCCCAGTCCAGATCACGGTGATGGAGAGGGAGATCAGCATGAGGATGCCTATCACGAACATGATGAGGTATTCCATCAACCGGCTGTAGAAGAAGGATTTCTGGTAGTGGGCCCGGAAGATGTAGTTTATGGAGTAGATGAGGTTGGAGAACATGAAGCTGGCGGCGATGAAGGACCCGCCCAGGCCGAACCAGCTCAGGTTGGACACATCCCGGGAGACGACCTGGACCCGTTCGAAGAACAGCGGATCCATCCGGGCGAAGAATTCGTCGGACAGGATGTTGAGGCTGCGGATGGCGATCTCCTCGCTTCCCAGGATCTTGGTGGTGAGGAAGATAAAAAGCCCCACCAGCGGGATGGCGCAGAGGAGCGCAAAATAGGAGACCGTGATGGAGAAATTAAAACACCTGTCTTCACCGAACCGCTTGAACGTGGTCTTGAGGAGGTCGAAGACAGAGTGGATCATCTAACTACGGATTAGATATTACCCCAGTTCACCATGAGGATGATGATCGAGATCAGCAGGGTGTAGATGACCAGGGTCTCGATCAGGACCAACCCGAAGATGAGCAGGAAGCGGATATGGGGGGCCGAGGCCGGATTCCGGGAGATGCCCTCACAGGCACTGCTGATGGATTTCGCCTGGCAGTAGGCTCCGGCGGAGGCGGCCAACACGATGATGGCACCCCCGATGATCAGCGACCATTTCAGGATAGCGGTGCGGTTGTCCGAAAGTTCGTTCCCTTGTGCGAGCAGCGGGGCGCTCATCACGGCGACGAAAAAGAGGAGCATAAAGGTCGCTTTGAGGTGTTTTTTCATATTTTCTCTCCTTATGTGTTAATGTTCTTCTTCATGGGCCACGGCACCCGCGATGTAGATACAGGCCAGGAGTACGAAAACGAACGCCTGGATTAACGAGGTGAAGATCGCGATAGCCATGAACGGGAGCGGAAGGAAGAAGGGGATGATGGAAACCATGACCACGATCAGCAGTTCTTCGGCAAAGATGTTGCCGAAGAGACGGATGGACAGCGACACGACCCGGGAGAAATGGCTGATGATCTCGATGGGCAGCATGAGCGGCGCCAGCGCCGGGATGGGGCCGAAAAAATGTTTGAGATACTTGACCGGACCCTGGGCCCTGATCCCCTGCCAGTGGTAATAGAAAAAGACCATCAGAGCACAGGCCGCGGTCACGGTGAGCTTGCTGGTGGGGGACATGAATCCGGGGACCAGCCCGATCAGGTTGCAGGCAAATATGAACAATCCCATGGTGGCGATCAGGGG
>JAUXEH010000043.1 GCA_030620655.1 Candidatus Aminicenantota bacterium
CAGGATCATGGAGATGCCGCCGGTCATGGGGTCCGAGGACTTCGCCTACTACAGCCAGGAGATCCCCGCATTCTTCTACTTCCTGGGCATAACCGACCTGAAGAACAAGGCGACCTTCTACCCCGTCCACAGCCCCTATTTCTGCGCGGACGAAGGCTCCATCCCCGTGGGGGTGGAGGCCATGGTCAACCTGGTGCTCAGCTACCTGGAGAGCGACCGGACCTTTTCCCTCAAGTGAGGCCAGACGTATCCCGGCACGGGTCAGCACGGCCTGAACAGAGATCTAGGCGGAACAGGAGCTCAGTCACAGGATTTCGATTTGGAGGCAACATGGAGGCCGACCAGACGGGCGACCAGGACGGTCAGAAAGATCTGCCCCAAAGTCGACTCGAGGATGGTGAGGTTGCGGGCAAACCACCCCACAGGCGTCACATCGCCATATCCCAGGGTGGTCAGGGTCGTGAACGAGAAATAGATGAGGGTGGAGGTCTCGGCCAAGGGAGCAGGGAAAGAGATGCTCCCGGGCTCCAGCAATAGGATCATCGCGTAGGCATAGGCCCAGAGAAAACCCAACAGGAAATAGACGGAGATCCCGCCCTGGATGGTCTCGGCCGTGACTCGATCTTCCGAAAAAACCTTGATCATCAGGATCACGACCACGACCAGCAGAAATACGATATCTAAGCTGAGACCAAACAAAAACAGATACGGATAATCCCCATTCGCCAGGTATAACTGACGGCCGAAATAATGAGTCACGGTTGCCGCGAAACCCAGTCCCAGGCATACGAACAAAATCCGTTTGCGCAGGTCCAGGGTCCCCAGGACACCCAACACGACAAGAATGAAGAGCAGGGGAACGAGGCTCCGGGATCCCTTTTCAAGCAGCGGCACCAGGACGAATTGGGCCAGAATGGCGATAAAGAGGAACGTAAACCGATGGGCCCTGAACCTCTCGAGGCGCGGGCGCTTGCTAATCGCCGCTATTTCGTCATCATCGAGGAATATTTTCACGGGTTATTTCCTAATCAGAGTGCCTAATCGTGACCTTGTTCTGTCTTTTTCTCGGGATCACGAGCCTGCTCCATCTCATCTTCGGAGATCCAGCCGCCTCCCAGGGCCTTGTACAGCTTGACATAGGCGGCGCGGAACTCCTGCCGCAGCTGGGAGAGCTCGAGCTCGACGTTGAACAGGGTCCTCTCGGTGTCCAGGACCTCCAGGTAGCTGGTGACACCCTGATCATAGCGCTCCCGGGACAGGGTGGCGGCATTCGAGGCGGCCACCAATTTATTTTCCACCGCCGCCATCTGCTTCCTGTAGGTCTGGACCTCTACCAGCGCGTCTTCCACCTCCCGAAATGCCAGGAGCACCGTGTCCTCGTAGACGTACAGGGCCTGCCTGGTGCGCTCCTCCTCGATCTCCACCCGGCGCTTGTTCCGGCCGAAGTTGAAGAGCGGCCCGAACAGACTCCCCGTGATGTTCCAGGCCGGATCCCCGGAGGTCAGGGACGAAAGCTCGTCGCTGGCCACCCCCAGAATCCCCGTCAGGCTGATGGAAGGGAACCTCATGGCTTCGGCCACGCCGATCCGGGCGGTCTGCGCCTGCAGCAGGTATTCCCCCTGGATGATGTCGGGCCGCCGCTCGAGCAGGGTGGATGACAGACCGGGCGGCACATCGGGCGGCATAGGCATATCAGCCAGATCCACACCCGTTTCCAGAGTACCGGGCAGCCTGCCCAGCAGGGTCCCCAGCCCGTTCTCGGTCTTGGCGATCAACCGTTCATACACGGGGATAGCCGCGGCAGCGATCTCCTTCTGGATCTGGGCCTGATTCAGGTCGAGTTCGGGTATGTATCCCTGATCGAACCTTTTCTGCATGATGTCCAGGCTGTCCAGCCGGGAGTGCAGCGTTTCTTTGGATACTTCCAACCGCTGTTTGTAATCCAGAAGCAGGAAATACGTGCCCGCCACCTCGGAGATCAGGCCGATCTGTACGGTCCGCAGCCCGTATGCCGTAGCCAGCATCTCAGCGGCCGCGGCCTCGTTGGCGCGGCGGAATTTTCCCCAGAAGTCGATCTCCCAACTCAACACCGGCGCCACGAAGAACTGGTTGGACACGGCATCCAGCTGGGTCCTCCCCGCCAGGTTTCCGCGCGCCGCGGAGGCCTCGATATCCACCCGGGGATACAGGTCCGCCTTGGTGAAGCCCAGAGCTGCCCGGGCCTCTTCCATACGGCTGGCGGCGATCAGGACATTCCTGTTCTCGTTGAGGGCGATAGTGACCAGGGAGTGCAGCACGGGGTCGTCGAAGAGCTCCCACCACAGCAGCTCACCGGCCGCAGCGCCCCCTTCCGTGTCGAAGCGAAAATGCGGTGGGGTCTCCAGCACGGGCTTCTGGTAATCGGGGCCTAACATGCAGGCTCCGAGGAAAAAGACCAAGGCCAGCGCCATGAGTTTTGGTGTGCTTCTCATCGTATCACTCGCTCTCTTCGGGATTGTCTGCCGGGGCGCGTTTCTGTTCATATTTGGCCACCTTGCCGATGAACACGAACAGCATGGGGTACATAAAAACCCCGAGGAGTGTAGCCATCGACATGCCTCCCAGCAGGGACATGCCCATGACTTTCCGGGCCTCGGCTCCGGCACCCGCGGCGAAGACAAGAGGCAGGACACCCAGGATAAAGGAGAAGGCGGTCATCAGGATCGGCCGGAAGCGAAGCTTGGCCGACTTGACCGCCGCCTCGAACAGGGACAGTCCCTTCTCGAACTCGAGCTTGGCGAACTCCACAATCAGGATGGCATTCTTGGCTGCCATGGCGATGAGCATGACGAGTGAGATCTGGGCGAACACATTGGATTCGTAGCTGACGCTGAACTGACGCGCCAGGAACAGGGCCAGGAAGGCGCCGAAGATCGCGAACGGAGTGCCCAGCAGGATGCTGAGGGGAAGAGACCAGCTCTCATACTGGGCAGCCAGGATCAGGAAGACGAAAACCAGGGAAAACACGAACACCATGCTGCCGGAGCCGGCCGCCTTCTTCTCCTGGAACGACATGTTGCTCCACTCATACCCCATCCCCGGAGGAAGCACCTCGGACGCCACCTCCTCCAGGGCGGCCAGGGCCTGGGTCGAGCTGTACCCGGGGGCCGGGCCTCCGGTCAGCTCGATGGCTCGGTAGAGGTTGAAGCGGGTGGTGTAATCCGGACCCGTGATCTCGTGTACGTCCACGAAAGCCGAGAGCGGCACGCTCCGGCCTTCCGCATTCTTGATGAAGAAGAGGCCGATCTGCTTCTCGTCCCGGCGAAACTCGGGTTCGGCCTGGATGTAGGCCTTGTACAGGCGGCCGAAGCGGTTGAAATCGTTGACATAGGCCCCGCCCAGAAACGCACCTACCGTGGAGTAGATATCGTTAAGAGACACACCGGCCTTGAGGACCTTGTCCCGGTTGATCTCCAGATACCTCTGGGGAACACTGGCCCGGAAGGTGGTGAAGATCCGGCTGATCTCGGGCCTCTGCATGGCAGCCTGGATGAATGCGGCGGCCTGTTCCGCCAGGAAGGCGGGTGTGTTTCCCTGCCGGTCCTGCAGCATCAGAGTGAATCCCGACCCGCTTCCCAGGCCGGGTATGGGCGGGGGGCCGAACGCGAACACCTGCGCCTCCATGACCTGGGAGGCAAACTCCCGGTTCAAGGCCTCGACCACCTGGTTGGCGGTCCGGGTGCGCTCATCCCAATCCCGGAGCGACACGAAGATGAAACCGGCGTTGGAGGCCATGCTGCCGGAAAGCAGGCTGAAACCGGCGGCACTGGTGACATACTCCACCTCGTCGTAACGAGCGATGATGGACTCGACCTTCCTGGCCACGGCGTCGGACCTCTGCAGGGAGGCCGCATCCGGGAGCTGGATGTTGACAAACAGGTATCCCATGTCTTCTTCAGGCATGAAGCCGCCCGGTACCAGGCGGCCCACCAGGCCGATACCGACGACCAGGACCAGGATAAAGACGAGGCCCCGGGCGATCTTGCGGGCGATTACCTTAGTGAAGCCCATGTAGGCGGTGGTCGAGCGGTCGAAGGCCGAGTTGAACACACCGAAGAACTTGCCCAGGGGGCCCCGGTAGGGTTTGGGCTTGCGCAGCAGGAGCGAGCACAGGGCCGGGCTCAGGGTCAGGGCGTTGAGCGAGGAAAAGAGCACCGAGACCGTGACGGTGAGGGCGAACTGCTGGTAGAGGCGCCCCGTGATCCCGCCCATGGCGGCCACGGGGAGGAACACCGCGACCAGCACCAGGGTGGTGGCGATGACCGGGGCCGTCACCTCACTCATGGCTTTGTTGGTGGCCTCCTTGGGCTCCATCCCGGAGGCGATGTTCACCTGCACCGCCTCCACCACCACGATGGCATCGTCCACCACGATCCCGATGGCCAGGACGAGTCCCAGGAGCGACAGCACGTTGATGCTGAATCCCAGCATCGGGAACATTATAAAAGTCCCGACCAGAGAGACGGGGATGGCGATGGTGGGGATCAGGGTCGCCCGGAAATCCTGGATAAAGATGAACACCACGAAGATGACCAGCGCCAGGGCGATGAACAGCGTGACCACGATCTCCTGGATCCCCGCCGTGATGGGCTTGGTGGCATCCAGGCCCACGTCGTAGCGGATGCCTTGGGGAAAGGACTGCGACAGCTCCTCCATTGTGGCGACCACATTCTCCGCCAGCTCGACCGCGTTGGAGCCGGGTGCCTGGTACAAGGTGATCATGGCACACTCCCTCTGGTTGAACCGGGTGAAGGCATTGTAGGTCTCCACCCCCAGCTCGACCCGGGCGATGTGCTTGATCTTGACCTGGGAGCCATTCGCGGTGGTCCGAATCACAATCTCGCCGAATTCCTCCTCCGACTGGAGCCTCTCTGGAAGCCTGACCGTGTAGGTGAACTCCGTCCCCTTGGGCGCGGGCTCGGCACCGAATTTCCCGCCCGGAACGATCACACTCTGGGCGCGTATGGCGGCTATGATCTCCGGCACCGTGATACCCAGCTGCGCCAGGCGGTCGGGGCGGATCCAGATGCGCATGGAGTAGTCGCTGGCCCCGATGACATCGACGCGCCCGACCCCGGGGATCCGGGCCAGGATATTCTTGATGTTGATGAGGGCGTAATTGCCCAGGAAGTTCTGGTCGTACTGCCCTCCCTCCGCGGTCAAGGCCACCAGCATCAGGATGTTGGGGAGCGACTTCTGGGTCGTCACGCCCATGCGGGTGACTTCCTCGGGCAGCTTGGCCGTGGCAGCGGAAACCCTGTTCTGGGCGAACACCGTGTTCATGTCCGGATCGGTCCCGATCTCGAAGGAGACATCGATGACCATGGTCCCGTCATTGGCGTTGGTGGACTTCATGTAGATCATGTTGTCGACACCGTTGATCTCCTGCTCCAGCGGGGTGGCTACCGATTGTTCCACGCTCAGCGCGTCGGCTCCGGTGTATCGGGCCCGCACCTGCACGATGGGCGGCGTGATATCGGGATACTGCTCGGTGGGGAGGTCGGCGAGAGAGACCAGGCCCACGAGCACAATGATGATGGCGATGACCATCGCCACAACAGGTCGTCTGACAAAAAAGTTATCCATGGATGCTTACTTCTCTTCGGGGTCTAGGGGATGTACGTCCTGAATGATCGGGTTGACGGCCGCCCCGGGCTTCACCTTCTGAAGGCCTTCGTACACGACCCTCTCTCCCGCCTGAAGGCCGTCGAGGATTACCCGGAAATCCCGGATGGTGGGGCCGACCGTCACCTCCCGCAGGGCGACGGTGTTTTGGGCGTCTACCACATACACACGATACAGCCCCTGGAGCTCCATGATGCAGCGCTGGGGGATCATGATCCCGTCCTCTATCACCGCGGCCTCGGCGATGACCCTGGCGAACTGGCCGGGCCGGAGGATCTCGTCCGGATTGGGGAAAGACGCCTGGATCAGCAGGGCTCCGGTGGTGGGATCCACCTCCCGGTCAACAAAACCGACCACGCCTTTGTGCTCGTAGAGGGAACCGTCGGCCAGAACCAGCTCGAGCCGGGCCGGCCGATCCTCATCCGGATTGGCATCGTCCAGAAGCCGGGCCCTGCGGACGAGGTAGAGATACTGGTTCTCCGTGATGAAGAACTCGACCAGGACAGTGTCGATCCGGGAGACCACGTTGAGGATGATGGGATTGGGGCTCCGGCCCACGAAATCCCCGACCTTGGCCTGCGTCTTCCCAATGATCCCGGAGATGGGGGAGTGGACCTTGGTGTAGCCGAGCTGAATCCGGGCAGCCCGGAGATTGGCCTCGGCCGCCTCCACGGCCGCTTGCGATGCCTCTTGAAGGGCGATGGCGGAGTCCAGGTCTCTTTGACTGAGCGCGTTCTGCTCGGCCAGGGGACGGACCCTCTGCAGGTCGTTATTCGCCTTGACCTCCATGGTCTTGGCCTCGGCCACCTGGCTCTGCTTGGCCGCCACATTCTCCACGAAAGGCTGGCTCTCGATGGAGTAGAGCAGGTCGCCCTGCTTGACATGGGACCCTTCCTGGAAATGGATCCCCTCCAGATATCCCTCGACACGGGCCCGGATGGCGATGTCCTTGAATCCATAGACCTGGCCCACGAACTCTTGATGGATAGGTATGTTCTGAGTCCCGGTCTGATAAACCGGGATATCGAGGACACCCGCCGGGGCCTGCACCTCCGGGCCGCAGGCCGAAAGGAGTGCGCAGCAGAATGCCGCACTGATCAATAGTGTTTTCCGTTTCATTTTTTCCCCTTATGGATCTTCAATACTCCGTGTATCTATCCTGATGAATTATCCAGGCTAATATTATGTTGTGGTTTCAAATATTGCAAGACTTTCCCGGGCAGCGTATGTTTCCCCGTCACCCGGAGTGGATGAAGGGACAGGTGCGCATACATACCATACTTTTATCCTGGGAAAGTCCATCCGTCAATTGTACTTTAGTCCAATAAAACTGGAGGCCTAGTCTATTCGCTTTTTGACTGAGGCCAGTCGAATCCCCGAGGAATCGGCAAAGTCTTTGAAATAGCGGACAAACCGGTCGATTTCGAAGGCCTCCTCCTGGGCCAGGTTGTGCGCCCAACGGTAGCCGATGGGCTGGTACCAGAGCTCGGCCTGAACCGTAAAAGGGCCAGGGCCGCCGGTTATGGGAACCTCATAGTTGATGCTGTCCCGCCCACCCTGGAAATCGGCATCCGCCTCGGCTGCGCCGCGAACCGCCACGTCCTCCGGGGCGCTGCTTTTATCAAACCCGTCCGGAAGCAGTCGGTTGTCCTTCAGATATTGCACCGCCGTAAGAAGCACGGTGGTCACCTTTCCGTCAGGCCCGCCCATGATATCTTCATAGATCTGGACCTGCTCGGGGCTGTCGATAGCGGTAAAGTGAGGCTCGTATCGGTCCTTATCCGCATCATTGTCGTTGCCCGTGATGGATCCGTCCGGATTCAAGCGGCCCGATTCGAAAAGGGTGTTCCCGCGGCCGTCAAACACCTGGAAATGAATCCAGGCCCTGCGCGACGGATAGGCGGAGGGAAGCTTGTGTCCCGCTAGGTTTTTCACCAGGATCTCGGCGCGGAGCCGGCCATCAGTGACCGTCACATCCTCGATGGAAATCTTCGCCGCAGCGCTTTCCAGATGTTCCGCGGATCTGCGAGCGGTTGTATCCAGCTCCTGCGGCAGGGCTTTGACTCCCAACTCGTTCCGGTACTTGTTGAGGATTCTGGGGATGAAAAAATTTCCGCCCTTGAATACGTGGCGGGAGAATTGGTCCCGGTCCTTCCCCATGACCCCGGTGACGGGCATCTCGCCCTCGACGATGGGCATGTGGCAGGACTGGCAGCTCTGGCTTCTGTAATAGGCGCTGTGCTTCCACTCCAGGTAGGGCGCCTGCTCAGCGATCTCGCCGACCACTTCTCCCTTGTCGTTGAGGGCATGGGTGAAGAGAGTGTGGCAGCTGGCGCAGAACTCAGAGCTCTGGATGTGATCGCCCTTTTCAGGCAGGAATTGGGCGGATGACCTCATCAGGGCTTTCCTCCCCTCGTCCACCTCAAAGGGTCCGTAGATCTTGCGCTCGCCCAGAGGTGTCCCATTGTCCACCACAAATCCGGCAGTGAAGCTCTCCCTCTCTCCTAATTTGTCCTTTCGGATCTGGTGGCACATGGAGCAGGAGACCCCGTCAGCCGCCAGGAGATCCCCATCCGATTCCGCCCCCATGATGGGCAGGCGATCAAAGACAGATTCCTTCTCATCACGGATTTTGGCCATGTAGCGGGTCATGGGCATGTGGCAGGCAGAGCACTCATGCTGGATGGCCGACGATGCCGAGGGACGGACCAGGATCTCCCGGCGGACGGCGGCGTGCCAGTAGGGATCACGCGCAGCGTTGGCCATCATGGAGGAGCGCCAGTCTCCTCCGATGGAGACATCCTCGCCCTTGGGGGAGATCAGACCGTTGTGGCAGGAGATGCACTGGTCCGAGGTGACAAAAAGCTGGTGGACAGGAGCAGCAGCGGCTCCGATAAATATCACTGCAGCCAGCGACGGCAAGAGTATATGCTTTGTTTTCATTGTTTTCTCCATCCTTCGAAGAATCCGCCGTCAAACCAGTCCCAGAGAATGTAGGCCATAAACCGTACAGGCCTTCCTTCCCTGTCATTTATAGGTATGCGCACGCCGAAATTGAACATGATGTGCTGGCGTCTATTGAGGGTTATCTGAATTTCCGGCACCACATCCCAGTGAATCTTCGCCCCTCCTGCAAGCTCTCTGGCAGCGAGAAGCTCTATCATCGGCGACCAGGATCGCCCCCAGGGACCGGAGGTGAAGGTGCGCCCCATAGCCATGCGGAGGAAGGCCTCTTTTTCCGCCCTATCACTTTGCAAGGGAAGCTCCAATCCCAGCTGGGACTGGAAGAAAAAATCGAAGGGAAGAATCTGGCCGTAGGTGAGGAAGGGCTCCAGAACGAAGGTGCCTTTACCGAAGCCCCGGGTTTCATCACCGGTGGGCAGTATCAATTCAGCCGTGGCGCTGAAGATGGAACCGCGCTCGCCGCTGTGATAGAGGGCACGCTTGACCGCCAGGGCGATGTCGCCGAGGTTGGAGCCCCAGTCGGTCCCGCTGCCCTCCCCGTTGGGGTCCTGCATCTTGTTCCACCCGAAGGGGAAGACAATTTCCCACTGGTTGCGGGCACCGAATCTCTGCTCGTAGACGATTTTGTTGGTTATTGCACTCCAATCCTCATCGGTTTCCATGCTCACAACAAGCTCGTCCTCGGGAAATGCCTTTCCTGTATAAAGCGGCCGGGGCAGGTTCAGCTCTCCCCGCGGCCAGTTCTTATTCGTACAAAGGGTGTTGATGTAGCGGACGGCCAGCTCCAACTCCTCCACCTTGAGCACCCCGCCGAAGGCAGGCATCAGCCGGGAAAACCCCCTCACAGGCCCCCCTTGGTGAGCGATGGCCACCCAATCGGCCCGCGGCTCGCGTGAGGCGAAGTCGCAGTCGGTAAAATCAGGGATGGGCGTATCGAAACCGACGCGGCTCTGCGGCTGCCCTTTGCCGTCGGCACCGTGGCAGCCGGCGCAGGCCTTCAGGTAGATTTCCTGTCCGGTTTTCAGCTCCCCGGAAAGATCCGATTGAGGCTCGGCAAAAACAGGCATCAACAGGAAGGAAACTCCCGCCGCCGCCAACATGATACAGAGAGAGAGCCCGGAAAGATGTTCTTTATTGTATGTCATTTTATAGTCCCTTTCTTAGATTATGTTTTGCCTCAAAATATAGCAAGACTTTCCCGGGCAATGTACGTTTCTCCGTCATCCGGAGTGGATGAGGGCACCGATACATATGGCAAAATTGGGGACAGGCCCCAAAAAGAATTGGGGCCTGTCCCCAATTCTAAATCGAACAAAATCGAATAAATCTCGTATATACACGGTATATGATTTAAAAATTGCTGATTCATCGAGAGGAGAAACCATGAAAAAGTCTTTAGGTAGTTTATTAGGCCTGGCGCTTATCGTGTGCCTGGCCGTACCGAATGCAATGCTGGCGCAGGATGCCAAGCCGTTCGTGGGAACCTGGGAAGGGGCCATCGATGTCATGGGGCAACATTTCGACATCATCCTTGAATTCGCCCTGGAAGGCGACCAACTGACCGGCACCGTTGATGTTCCTGCTCAGGGCGCGGAAGACCTACCCCTGACTGAGTTCAAGATCGAAGGCAAGAAGATCACCTTCATGATCGACCACCCCGGGGTCCCCGGCGAACCGACCTTCAGCGGAGAACTGGACGCGGCCGGGACCGCCCTCTCCGGAACCTTCAGCCAGGGAGGCGCGGAAGGCACCTTCGAAGCCAAGAAGATATAAGAAAACGGAAATGTAAAGGGGACAGGTACATTTAGCGCTCTAAATGTACCTGTCCCCTTTATTTCCTTGTCGACTTTTTTTCCCTGGTCTCCCTGATGATGTCGACGATTTCCTCTGCTGTTAAACCGAGGTCTATCCCTTCTACATCGAGGGGAAACTCTGTTTTGGGGACAGGATGTATTTCAAAGACAGTGCCGTCTCTTCGGGTGATCAAAACACCCCCTTCTTCTTTCGCCCTGTCCAGAACTTCAGCAAAATTCTGCCGAGCTTCCGAATATGTGTAGGATGTCAAGACAGCACCTCCCTGACTTCCACCCCAGATGTAATTGCAGCCCTGATCAAGGCTTTATCCAGAGATAATAAAGGCAAATTATACTTCTGGGCGCAGGCTATGAAATAGGCATCATATGCATAGAGATCATACTTAGCACAAAGTTTCATAGTTTCCTTTAGGCCTACCTCTTTGAATCGAATGGTGATTTCTGAATAGGCATCCAGGGCCTTATAAATCAGGTCGAGGATTATTCTGTTTCTCTTCAGCATGGTGGAAAAGGCATTTCCGACTTCCCAATGCAGAGATGAGGGGGCTACCAAATCCGCGCCTGCTGTTTTTCTTATGAGCTCTTTTTTGTGTTTTTCATTTGTTAAAACCGCAATTATGACCGATGTGTCAACGACTATTTTCATTTTAATTGTACAATTGTACATATTATGAGCGCGTATTCTGCATTTGTCAACTATCAAAAATATTTGTCCCTACTATTTAAATGACGCATTTGGATCTTTTCCTTCTCAGATTCCTTATTCAAAAGCCCTTTGATCAAGTTTGCTCTCAACTCATTTTGGAAATTGTATCTGCATTTGATATAATGCCAGCACACGAAAATGCAGGGATCTTCACCCCTCCAGGAGGATAACATGGATAAGTCTGCCTCGAAATCCTTTTTTGGTCTTGCCATCGCCCTGGGAGCCGTCTGGGGCCTCTCGGAAGCGGCCCTAGGCATGGGACTGCGCAGCTGCGCGGCCTTTGTCTCGGGCGCTCTCATGACGGGCGTGGCCTTGTTTTTCATTGCGGCCGGCTGGGTACTCACCCGGCGTGTGCTGGGTGTGGTGCTTATGATCCTGATCGCGGCCGGATTCAAGATGTTCGATGCCCTGCTCCTCGGCTATGCCCTGAACCACGGAGCCATCGGCAACCCGATATTCTCCTTTGTGATGGAAGGCCTGGCCTTCCTGGTGATCGTGGCCGTGTTGAAGCGGACGCTCACACAGAAGCCGGCGGGCCAGGCCCTGGCCGGGGGCATGTCCGCCCTGCTGGCGGCCAACCTGTTCCCCCTGGTGCGGTTCGCCACCGGGGTCCCGGCGTGTGTGGTGGCCGGCACCGGTTATCCCCTCTCCCTCTACTACATCCACATCGCCGTGGCCGTTTCCCTGGCCACGGTTCCCCTGGGTTTCTGGCTGGGCGCGCGCATCCGGGCCAGGGAATCGCGGCTCTCGGAGTCGAGCCCGCGCAGCAGGTGGGCCTTCATCCTGTCTCCGGCAGCCCTCGCCCTCTGCCTGGCAGGCGTGGCGCTCATCCGCCTGATCTGAGCCGGATTCGATTTGAACAACTGGAGAAAAGACATGGATAATGACACAAAACCAAAGGGGAAGGAAGTCTCCCGCAGGGACTTCATAAAGGGATTCGGAGGCGGCGCCCTAGGAGCGGCGGTCGCGCCAAAGCTACTGACACCGGGGGCGCTCTCCGTTCAGACCGGTTCGGGTGAGGTCGCGGTTTACTCGAAGAAGCAGGTCTCCTTGACCGTAAACGGCAAGCCCGTCTCCCTGGTCGTCAATGCTAACGAAACCCTGCTCGAGGTCCTCAGGGACCGCCTGAACCTCACGGGCGCAAAAAAAGTCTGCGACCGCGGCGAATGCGGGGCATGCACCGTGCTCCTGGACGGCAAGCCGGTTTATGCCTGCATGTTCCTGGCCATCCGGGCCCACGGCTCTCAGATCACGACCATCGAAGGCCTGGCCTCGGAGGCAAACCTGCATCCCGTGCAGCAGGCCTTTATCGACAAGGACGGGTACCAGTGCGGGTTCTGCACCCCGGGTGTCATCATGACGACTGCAGCCTTCCTGAGCCGGAATCCGGATCCCACCCGGCATCAGATTCAGCACGCGCTGTCCGGGAACCTGTGCCGCTGCGGGAATTACCAGAAGATCTTCGACGCGGTGACGGAAGCGGCCAGGAAGGTCAGAGGAGCATAAGATGGGACACAAAGAATACAGCGACACTCTGGATGAGGCGGCCCTGGCCTACGGCGAGGCGGCAGGGGAGACCCGAAGCGATATCCCCCCGGCGCCTCAGGCAGATGTCCGGGCCGAATTCAAACACATCGGAGGACGCACCCCGCGCATCGACGGCCGCAAAATCGTGACCGGCGCCGCCCCTTACACACACGACATCAAGCTCCGGGGCATGCTCATCGGGAAGATCCTGCGCTCTCCGCACGCCAAGGCCGCGATCGTATCCGTTGACCTGAGCCGCGCCAAGGCCCTCAAGGGCGTCAAGGCCGTCCTCCAACTGACCGAGGGCACGGCGAACTTCGCCGGGCAGCAGGTCGCGGCCGTCGCGGCCGTGGACGAGAATACCGCCGAGGAGGCGCTCCGATTGATCGAGGTCGAGTATAAGCCCCTGCCTTTTGTGGTCAACGAGGACCAGGCCATGGCTGAGGGGGCGCCCCGCGTGTATGCCGAGCGCCCGAACGTGGACCGGCTGCGCGAATACGAACGGGGAGACGTGGAAGCGGGCTTCAAGCAGGCGGACGTGGTTCTGGAGCGGACATACAAGACATCCGTGGAGATCCATCACCCCACCGAGACCCACGGCAGCATCGCCAAATGGAACGGAGACCGCCTCACGGTCTGGGACTCCACCCAGGGGGTGCACAGCGTTCGCAATGCCCTGGCCGCCACCCTGGGTATCCCCTTTGGCAAGGTTAAAGTCATCAAACACTACATGGGGGGCGGGTTCGGCAGCAAGCTGGGCCTGAGCAACCAGACAGTGGCCGCGGCCCGGCTGGCCCGAATGACCGGGCGGCCCGTGAAGATCCTGCTCTCG
>JAUXEH010000103.1 GCA_030620655.1 Candidatus Aminicenantota bacterium
TACATCGCCGGCCTGATGACCCACGCGCATGAGATCTCGGCCGTATCCTGCCAGTGGGTCAACTCCTACAAGCGGCTGATCGAAGGCTATGAGGCGCCGGTGTATATCGCCTGGGGACAGCGGAACCGTTCCGCCTATATCCGGGTCCCGGAATACCAGCCCGGCAAGGAGAACGCCACACGCATCGAACTGAGATCGCCCGACCCGGCCTGCAACCCATACCTGGCCTTCGCCACCATGTTCATCGCTGGGATGAACGGCATCAAGCAGGGATACGGCCGGCCCGATCCTGTGGAGGAGAACATCTACGAGATGAGCCCAGCGCGGCAGAAGAAATTCAACATCAAGACACTCCCGGCCAACCTGGACAAGGCCGTCTCCCTCATGGAAAAGAGCTCCCTGCTGGAGGAGATGCTGGGGAAGCACGTGTTCGCGACCTTCATCGCCAACAAACGCTGGGAGGTGGAGGAATACAATAAAAACGTGTCGCGCGAGTACGATAAACAGGTCTCGGAGTTCGAGATCCGGAAGTATCTCCCTTTCCTCTAGACCAGTTTAGCCACTTTACCGGGACCACAAGATATGCTATAAATGGCTGGAACATACCATGAATATTGCGCTCATCGCGACACAGCTCATCGTCATCCTTTTCGCCATCACCATCCACGAGGCCGCACACGGCTGGGCGGCCAACAAGCTGGGAGATCCCACGGCCATGATCATGGGCCGGGTGACACTCAATCCGGTCGCTCACATCGATCCCATCGGGACCGTGCTGCTCCCCCTGATCATGGTCATCATGGGGGCCCCTCCCTTCGGGTGGGCCAAGCCCGTCCCCGTCAACCCGATGAACCTCAAAAACCCGAAGAAGGACAACCTGCTGATCTCCGCGGCCGGGCCGGTATCCAACATCTTGGCCGCCATCTTGGCCGGCGTGCTCCTCAAGATCATCATCGGCATCCGTCCCCAGGCCCTGTACTTCCTCAATTCAGCCCTGCGGGGAGCCGGTTTCCCTCCGGGTTTCTATCCACTCGAGATCCTGGCCCTTATCCTGTTCTATGGTGTATTCCTGAACGTCTTTCTGGCCGTTTTCAACCTCATCCCTATTCCGCCCCTGGACGGCAGCGGTATCCTGATCGGACTGATCTCTGATGAGGCTGCCCGGAAGGTGGAACAGCTCCGCCCCTTTGGATTCATCATCGTTATCGGCCTGTTGTGGCTGGGTATCCTGAATATCATCCTGCGTCCCATATGGTACATCCTCGAGATCCTGCTGTTCTAACATGGAAGCCGCACAGACTTATCAAGTCAAACTGGATGCCTTCGAAGGTCCCCTGGATCTCCTGCTGTTCCTGATACGGAAAAAGAAACTCGACATCCACGACATCCCCATGGCCGTGATCACCCGGGAATACCTGGAGTATCTGGACCACAAGGATCAGATCAACCTGGAGCGGGAGGCCGAGTTCCTGCTGATCGCCGCCCTCCTCATCCACATCAAATCCCAGATGCTGCTGCCCCGGGAATCCGTGTCCGGGGACGAGGAGGACCCCCGGCAGGCCCTGGTGGACCGGCTGCTCGATCACCAGAGGATCAAGGCCGCGTGCTCCATCCTGCGGGAAAAAGAGAACAATCAGATGCAGACCTGGCAGCGCACCGTTCTCCCACCGCTTTCCCCCTCCGACGACATGGAGTTCATCGAGGTCTCGCTGTTCGACCTGGCCGAGGTCTTTTTCAGCATCATGAAGCGCAAGGAGCGTGAGGACGTCAAGGTCATCCAGGGCAAGGGCCTATCCGTGCAGGAAAAAGTGGATGAGATCCTCCAGCACCTCAAGTCTCACGGATACCTGGACTTCCTGGAATACTTCGAGCGTCAGGCTAATCTGGAAGAAGCCCTGCTCTCGTTCTTTTGCCTGCTCGAACTCATCAAATCCCGTGTGATCTTCGCAGCACAGGAAAGCTTGTTCAGTCCCATCAAAGTATGGCTGCGGCAGAGGGAACTGGAAACATGACCTCCGAGCTCAAGAGCCTCATCGAATCCCTGATCTTTGTCGCCCAGGAACCGCTCTCTTTAGAGAAACTCAAGAACATCCTCAGCGAGTTCAAGGAAGAAGAGATCATGGGATCCCTGGACGAACTGGAACAGGTCTACGCCGGAGACCACCACGGCATCCGGATCCACCGCGCCGCGGGCGGCTACCTCTTTGTCACGCGGCCGGACTTCGATCCCTGGATCAAGAAGATGCTGCACCTGGACAAAAAGACCCGCCTCTCACCCGCTGCGCTCGAGACCCTGTCCATCATCGCCTATAACCAGCCCCTCACCCTGGCCGAGATCTCCGCCATGCGGGGAGTGGATTCGACCCATGCTCTGAAGACCCTGCTCCTCAAGAGGCTGGTCAAGATCACGGGCCGGAAGAAAAGCCCGGGCAAACCCCTGATCTACCGCACATCCAACAAGTTCCTGAGCTATTTCGGGCTGAATTCCCTCAAGGATCTCCCTACAACGGAAGAGATCGAAAAGATCCTCGAAGAAGAGCAGCCCCATGAATAAGCGGCTGCTGATCCTGATCCTGGTCATGTTAACGGCCGGTCCTGCCTGCCGGGAAAACCGGTCCGCCGCCCTCCCGCCCGAGGACCCCCATGCGCCCCATGATTTCACCGCCCGCAGGGGCATGGTGGTTGCGGCCCATCCTCTGGCGGCACGGGCCGGCCTGGAGGTTCTCGAACGCGGCGGCAACGCGGTGGATGCCGCGGTCGCCACGGCACTGGCCCTCAACGCCGCTGAACCATTCGCCTCGGGAATAGGGGGCGGGGGCTTCATGGTGGTATATCTGGCCAAGGAAGACAAGGTCATGGTCATCAATTTCCGGGAAAAGGCTCCGGGCGCCTCCTTCCCCGAGATGTTTCTTCAGGACGGAAAGACCAACCTGCAGTGGCGGCGCGCCCACGGCCTGGCCGTCGCGGTCCCCGGGGCCCTGGCCGGATGGATCCATGCGCTCGAAACCTATGGGACGCTGCCCCTGGCCGATGTGATCCGGGGTGCCATCCACATCGCTGAGCAGGGTTACAGGGTAAGCCCCACCTTCAGCAAGATCAACAAGGACGAATATGAAAAACTGATCCTGAACGACGGCGAGGACAGTTGCTACCTCAACGAGGGATTCCCCTTTGAAGCGGGCGAAACCTTCCGCAATCCTGAGCTGGCCCGTTTTCTGCGGCGGCTCGCCAAAAAAGGCGCGGAGGATTTCTATACCGGGGAAACCGCATCCCGCATCGTGGAAGCGGTCCGGGCCGCGGGCGGAGTGATGACTCTGGAGGACCTGGCCGCCTACCGGCCCAAGGAACACGTCCCCTTGAGCGGATCGTACGGAGAATACACCCTCTACAGCACCATGCCGCCCTCGTGTGGCGGACTGCACATCCTGCAGCTCCTCAGCATCACCGAGAACTGGCCCCTCAAGGAATGGGGTCATAACTCCCCGGAATATATCCACCACATGGTGGAGGCCTTCCGCTTCGTGTTCGCGGACAAGGCTCGCTATCTCGGGGACCCGGACTTTGTCTCCATCCCCGTGGGACAGTTGATCTCCCCACAACATGCCCGCTCGATAGCGAGCCGCATCCGACCCGAAGAAACGGCCGCAGAGTACCCCCCGGGGGAGTTCGGCTCGGAGGATGAAGACGACCAGAATACCACCCATCTCTGTGTGGTGGACAAGGACGGCAACATCGTGTCGCTGACCCAATCCATCAACCACTTTTTCGGTTCCGGGATCGTGCCCGAGGGGACCGGGTTTCTTCTCAATAACCATATGGATGATTTCTCCCCGGATCCGCTCTCCCCCAATGCGCCCGGGCCGCACAGGCGTCCCGTCAGCAACATGGGGCCGCTCATCCTCTTCCGCTCGGGCCGCCCCTTCCTGGCGCTGGGATCTCCGGGGGGTACGCGGATCGTCACCTCGCTGACCCAGATCCTGCTAAATATCACGGAATTCGGAATGTCTCTGGATGAGGCCATCGAGGCCCCCCGATTCTTTTCCTATTCGATTCGAGGGAAGGCCGGAGACCTCCGCCTGGAGGACCGCATCCCCGAAGCCACACGTGAGGCCCTGGAGAGGCTGGGCCACAACCTGGTGATCAAGGAGGCCTTCGACAAATATTTCGGCGGGGCCCAGGGCCTCATGCTGCTGCGGGATAAAGGGCTCATCCTGGGCGGGGCGGACTCTCGCCGGGACGGATACGGGGCCGGCTACTGATTTGTTTTTGCGGGGGGTTTATTATATCATCCCTTCTTTCAACCTGGATAATTCAACAGGAACTGGCATGACGAAAACAACGCTTCACTCGCTCACAGCCCTGGCCCTTGTCCTGATTTTTTCTTCCCTGGTTTATTCCATGGAGGAGCCGAAATTCGAGCAGCCCCTGCTGATCACATCCGCCGGGCAGAGCGCCGAGGTCCAACTGGTCGCGATTCTGGCCAAGCGGTCGGACCTGGACTATATCCTGGTAAAATCCGCCTCACCCGGTGACCTGGACGATGCCAAAACCCTGGTCCTCTCTCTGGGAGCCAGCCTCAAGGGTTTGGGCGCCGCCGGGCTGGACGTGCAGCAGGAAAAAGACCGGGTGGCCGTACTGATCGAGGCGGCCCGTTCCCGGAACCTTCCGATCGTCTGCCTGCATCTGGGCGGCCAAGATCGCAGGGGTGGCCAATCCGACGATTTCATATCCACCTTCCTGCCCCATGCTCAATTCGCCATAATCGTAAAATCCGGGAATCAGGACGGATTGTTCACCCGGATCTGTGACCGGCATGACATCCCTCTCATCGAGGTGGAAAAGACGGTGAACGCGATGGAAGCGTTCAAGAAGGCGTTTCGCTGAAGGCGGCCGGGGCTGCCATGTGTTTACAGATCGTTCAGGATGACACCCCGTGCCGGACTACCTGATCCTCCTGCTGATGGTCGCCGTGTTCGCGATCTCGGCAATGGCCTTTAAGATCCCCATAGGTCTCTCTCTGGTCATCTCCGCCCTGGCCGGGGCCCTGCTGGGTGGCGAGGGGATTCCCCTGCGCCACCTGGTCGAGGGGAGCTTCGGCTATTTCGACACCATCCTCATCATCATCACGGCCATGATCTACATGCAGGCCCTGAAGAAATCCGGCATCCTGGACACCCTAACCGCCCTGCTGCTCAAGACCTTTTACCGCCGCAAATTCTCACTTCTCATGACCGTGATGGTGATCATCATGTTCCCGGGCATGATCACCGGCTCCTCCACGGTGGCGGTGCTGAGCACGGGGACCCTGGTCGCGCCCGTGCTGATCCGCCTGGGGCTGTCCAAAGTCAAGGCGGCCGCACTCATTGCCATGGGCGCCATCCTGGGGATGATCGCGCCTCCTGTCAACATCCTGGTCATGATCATGGGTGGAGGGGTGGATATGCCCTATGTGGGGCTCACTCTGCCCCTACTGATCATCGTCGTCCCCTTGGCGGTGGTGTTTGCCCTCTGGTTGGGCTACCGGGATATCCGGATCATCGACCGGGCAGAGCTGTTTTCCATCCTGCCCCCCACCCTGGGACAGGAATACCGCGGGAGGATCGCCATCCCGCTGGCCGTGGTGTTCATTCTGCTCATCGTTCAGGGCATGCCGCAGATCCAGGTCCCGGACTTGGGCATACCCGCCATTTTCCTGGTCGGGAGCCTCTCCTGCCTTCTGGGAGGCCGCCGGTTCAATGTGTTCTCGGTCACCCAGGAGGCCTTGGGAGCATCCATGCCCATCCTGGCCATTCTGGCCGGAGTGGGCATGTTCATCCAGGTCATGACCCTGACAGGTGGACGCGGCTGGATCATCCTGTCGTTTCTCGCCCTGCCGCCGGCCCTGCTGTATGCCGGCATCGCGACCAGCATGCCGCTCTTCGGAGCGGTCTCCGCCTACGGATCGGCATCCATCCTGGGTGTGCCCTTTATCCTGGCGCTGATCGAAAAAAACGCCATCTTCACCGCGGCCGCCCTGTCAGCCGTGGCGGGCCTGGGAGACCTGATGCCGCCAACGGCCCTGGCCGGGATCTTCGCCGCACAGGTCGTGGGAGAGAGCAACTATTTCAAGGTCCTGCGGTACTGCCTGGTCCCGGCCTTCCTTCAACTGGCCGTGGGGATCGGAGTCCTGCTGTTGACGCCCTGGCTGGAGCAACTGCTGTTTTAGGTGTGCCATGCATATCCTCTATCCCCTCATCGTGGCGTACCTGAGCTTGAGCCTGGTGGTCTATCTGTTCAGGGAAAAACGGCTCCGCTGGCAGATCAGCACGGCCGTGGTGCTGGTCATGTTCCTGCTCCGGCTGTTCCTGATAAAATAGGAGTCTCTAGGATGACGAGATCTTGATATGACATCAAAGATACTGCGGGCCGCGGCGCTGCCCCTGGCTGTTGCGGGCGTGTGCTGGGTAAGCGGAGGCCGGTTCCGCTCCATGCACACCGAGGACGCCATCTATCCGAGCGCGGGCCTGACCGCCCGAAAAAGTTTGAGCGACTATGGCCCAGGGCTCCGCGGCACTCCCGGCGACACGGATGTCTACATCTTCCAGGGAGAGACAACCGGTGCCGTCCTTCTCATCCTGGGAGGTACCCATCCCAATGAGCCGGCCGGTTTCATCACCGCGGCCCTGCTGGTGGAAAACACACGCGCCGCGCGGGGAAAAGTGGTGGTCATCCCTCAAGCCAACCACAGCGGATTCACACACAACGATCCGTTCGAGGGCAATCCCCAGCGTTTTTCCATCTCCACGCTTGAGGGCGAGCGGTGGTTCCGCTACGGCTCACGGCTGACGAATCCTGTCCACCAGTGGCCCGACTCGGCCCTGTATGTCAATCCCTCCGGGCAGAAGCTGGCTGGAGCCGAGGCCCGCAACCTGAACCGCAGCTACCCCGGCCGCAGAAAAGGGGGAGGACTGACGGAACGGGTCGCCCAAGCCGTAATGGAACTCATACGGGTCGAGGCTGTCGACATGGCGGTTGACCTTCATGAGGCGGCCCCCGAATACCCGGTGGTCAATGCGATCGTTTTCCACCAGAAGAGTGCCGAGCTGGCGGCCATGACGCTGATGGCATTGGAACTGGCCGACCTGACGTTCCGCCTGGAAGAGTCTCCCCCCAACCTGCGGGGCTTGAGCCACAGGGAATGGGGGGACCATGCCGGAGTGTTCGCCTTCCTGTTCGAGACCGCCAACGTATCCCACGGGCGATTGAAGGGCCGGCCGTCCGCCGCGTTGATCACGGAGGGACAGGACCCGAACTATGTGAAGGCCGCCCGGATCGGCCGGCTTTTCGTTGACTTCGATGAAGAGGGAATCCCGCTGCGACAGCGTGTCAGCCGGCATGTGGCCGCGCTCAGGGCACTTCTGGACAGCTGGAAGGAGCTCTATCCCGAAAAGCCTTTGGATGTGCACGGATGGCCCGACGCTGCCGCCATCGCTTCCACCGGAGTAGGACCCTTCCTGCATCCCCCAAAATAAGGCTAAGTCAAGATTTTACCTATAGTTAAGATTGACAAAAAGGCACCTCTCGTATAGTATATAGCGACTCATATCACCAACAGGAGAAATGTACGAAATTGGAGATAGATATTCAACTCATATCAAGGGAGACAGTCCAATGTCGGAGTTAAACAAAGACATCGAGAACGAAGACGAGCTCAGTACAGAAGATTACGCTGACCTTCTGGACAAATACCAGTACAAAGCCAGTGACCTGGCGCCCGGGAAGCTGGTCAAGGGCACGGTCATCAAGGTCCTCCCCACCCACGTTCTGGTGGATATAGGATCCAAATCCGAAGGCATCATCCCCCCGGAGGGTTTTTCTGATAGGCAGGAGATGGAAGCGCTGAAATCCGGGGACGCCATCGAGGCCATCCTCGAACGCCTCAATCAGAAGGAAGGTTATTATATCCTCTCCAAGCGGAGAGCCAATGCCGTGAAGGCTCTGACCAACCTGGAAAAGGCCTTTCACAACAACAATTGGATCATCGGAAAGGTGGTTGATAAGATCAGGAACGGATACACCGTCGATGTGGGGCTGGATACGTTCCTGCCCGATTCCCACGCCGACATCAAGATGGTGAAGGACCCTAATCAACTCCTGGGCAAGCGGTTCAAATTCAAGGTCATCAAATTCGACCGGAAATCGGAAAACGCGGTCCTGTCACGGAAGCTGCTGCTGCAGGATGAGCGAGAAAAGCGAAAAAAACAGGTTTTTTCTCAGCTGGAGAAAGGCAAGACTTTTAAAGGGAAGATCAAATCCCTCACCAATTTCGGCGCATTCGTCGACCTGGGGGGGATCGAGGGCTTGCTGCATATCTCCGACATGTCCTGGGGTAAGCTCAACCATCCTTCCGAGCTTTTCGAAAGCGGCCGGGAAATCGACGTGATCATCCTGAATTTCGATGAAAAAGAGGAAAAGATCTCCCTGGGTTACAAACAGCTGACGTCCGATCCCTGGCTCAGCGTCCAGGACCGATATATGACCGGGCAGAAGATCACCGGCAAGGTGGTCAGCCTGACCGACTTCGGTGCCTTTGTAGAGCTGGAGGAAGGCGTGGAGGGTCTGGTCCATATCTCCGACCTGACATGGTCACGAAAGCTGGTTCATCCCAAAAAGATCTTGTCCGCGGGCGAAGAGGTCCTGGTCACTATCCTGGACATCAATCCGGAGACCAAACGGATCTCACTGGGATTGAAGCAGTCCAGCCCCCATCCCCTGGAAATTCTGCAGGAGACCTACAGTCCCGGAGCGCGTGTAAAGGGCACCATCACCAGCATCACGGATTTCGGCGCCTTCATGGAAGTCGAAAAAGGGATCGATGGGCTCATCCACATCTCCGATCTCAGCTGGAAGAAGATCAAACACCCCTCAGAAGTTCTCAAGGTGGGAGACGAGGTAGAGGCCGTCCTCCTGAATATCGATGTCAACCGCCAGAAGTTCTCCCTGGGCATCAAACAGCTGGAAGGTGATATCTGGGAAGATTTCTTCAAAAGACAGAAGGTAGGCGACCTGGTCAAGGTCAATATCGTCCGGATCGCCAGTTTCGGCGTATTCGTCGAGATCACACCGGGGATCGAGGGTGTGGTCTTTCTTTCAGAGCTGGATGACAAGAAAATAGAAGACCCCAAAGAGATGTTCAGCGTCGGGGATGAGCGCACCGCAAAATTGATCAAGATCAACCAGGTTGACAAAAAGATCTCACTGAGTTTCAGGCAGGCCCAACTGGACATGCAGAAGATGGAGTATCAGAAGTATATGAGCAGCCAGGATGACAGGATGACCTTGGGGGATCTGATGAAAGATCAGTTTAAA
>JAUXEH010000200.1 GCA_030620655.1 Candidatus Aminicenantota bacterium
CATTAGTTACTTGCAGTCCACCCCCATACAGTTTCCACCCACGCACTCCTCTCCGCCCAAAGATCACCAGGGTCGTGTCAAAGGCAGAGATTTGGGATAAAATAGTAGGGCGAATCCTGTAAACCAAAACCATCATGGTCTCGTCTAACTATCCGCCTTCCAGGACTCGGATATCACCCTCAACGTAGACATCGATACCGGAATCGGCAGCATCGATCTTAAGCTGAAGTAGCCGCATCCGACGTCCGCCCCACCGGCCCTGTCACTCCGGCCTCAAGCCTATGTCTGCTCCTTCCCACCCGGTGCTTGACTATCCCCACAGGGGCGAATACAATTCAACCTGCATTTGATGACTACAGCTTCTCATCTGCTTCATAATCCGACTTCGAGGAGGTAATTTCATGGCTTTATTCCGGCACACATCTTTATTGAAAACAACTCTGATACTGGGCCTGCTGGCCGGGGTCCTGGTGCTGCTCCCGGCGGTCACGGCCGGGGCGCAGAAGAAGTTCGAGAACAGCGACCCGGCCCAGCGCTTGAAATGGTACGAACAGCACCAGGCCATGAAGGAAGCCTCTCCCTTCGGCAGCCTCGAGTGGCGCCTGATCGGTCCCGATATCATCTCGGGCCGCTGCACCGATATCGCCGTTCCCAAGGGCAGCAAGCACACCATCTACGTGGGCGCTGCGACCGGCGGAGTCTGGATGACCAAAAACTCAGGCGTAACCTGGGAGCCCATCATGGATGATATACCGTCCATATCCATCGGCGACCTGGCCATCGCCCCCTCGGACACGGACATCATCTGGGTGGGGACCGGCGAGGCCAACATCTTCCGCGCTTCAGGGGCCGGCGTGGGTGTCTACAAGTCCACAGACGGCGGCAGGACCTGGAAGCACATGGGGCTGACCGGCACCTACACCATCGGCCGCATCGTCATCCATCCGCAGAACCCGGATATCGTGTATGTCGTCTCTTCCGGACACGAGTGGACCTATAACCCCGAACGGGGCGTGTTCAAGACCGCGGACGGCGGCAGGACCTGGGACAAGGTGCTGTACATCAACGAGAAGATCGGGGCCATTGACTTGGTCATGGATCCATCGGATCCCGACACGCTGTATGCTTCCATGTGGAACCGGATCCGCCGCCGCTGGTCCGACCCGCAGCCCGGGCCCGGTGACGGGATCTTCAAGACCACGGACGGCGGCAGGACCTGGCAGCAGAAGACCCACGGCCTGCCCAACCTAGACAAAACCGGCCGCATCGGACTCAGCCTGTGCGCCAGCCGGCCTAATGTGATCTACGCATTCGTCGACAACCACAACCCCGGCCGCATGCCCAACGAGGGAGAACGGGACGCCTACGGCCGGCTCAAGACCGGGCGCGCCATCAAGGGCGCCGAGGTCTACCGCTCCGACGACAAGGCAGAGACCTGGGTCAAGGTCAGCCCCGACGACCGCTACATGGAGGGATTCGGCGGGACCTACGGCTGGGTGTTCGGCCAGATCTGTGTCGATCCCTCGGATCCCGACACGATCTACATCATGGGCCTGCGACTTTCCCAGTCCCAGGACGGCGGCAAGACCTGGAAGACCCTGTCCTATCCGGGGCTGCACGGCGACCATCACGGGCTCTGGATCGATCCCGAGGATTCGAACTACCTCATCAACGTCAACGACGGCGGAGTCAACATATCCTATGATGGCGGCGCCACCTGGAGGGATTTTCACAGCATCCATCCGGTGGTCCAGTTCTACAACGTAGCCTATGACTTGGAGAAGCCCTTCAACGTGTACGGCTCGGTCCAGGATCATGGCACCTACAAGGGAAACGTCGCTCACGGCCGGCCGCGCAACCGCAGGTCGCCTCGCCCCGTCACCCGTTGGGAAGCGGCACCTGGGGGCGAAGGGACCCATATTGCGGTCGATCCCCGCAACTCTAACGTCATCTACTCTTCCAGCTTCTACGGCCGGCTCATGCGGTCCGAATATAGGGACGGGAGGTGGCAGAGCAAGAACATCCTGCCCCAGATCCCCGAGGGCGAGCCGCCGCTGCGGGGTCAGTGGATGGCGGCCACCATACTGTCGCCCCACAATCCGGATGTGGTCTACCACGGCATGCAGTACCTGTACCGGTCCATGAACCAGGGCGAGGACTGGGAGCGCATCAGCCCCGACCTCAGCGACTACAACGCGGAACAGCAGGGCAAACTTCCCTTTGCCATCCCCTTCGCCACCATAACGGCCATCTCTGAGTCGCCCTTCAAGTTCGGCTTGATCTACGTGGGCACCGACGACGGGCGCGTCCACATCACGCGCAACGGCGGCGGCACCTGGACAGAGATCACTCAGGGGCTTCCCTTCAACAAGCAGGTGTCCCGCATCGTGGCCTCCCAATATGACAAGGCCACTATCTATCTCACGCTCAACGGGCGCCGGGACGACGACGCCAACGACTATATCTACAAGTCTGCCGATTACGGGAAGACCTGGGTCGACATCTCCGGCAACATCCCCGGGGGACCGGTGAATGTGATCCGTGAGGATCCCAAGAAGAATGAGATCCTGTATGTGGGGACCGACCTGGGCGTGTATGTCACGACGGACGGGGGGATGACCTGGCACGTGCTGGCCAACGGGCTCCCCACCTGTTTCGTGTGGGACCTCATCGTCCACCCGCGTGACAACACCCTGGTCATCGCCACCAACGGGCGCGGCATGTATGTCATCGACGACGTTAAGGCCATCCAGGACCACGAATAAAAAAATAGGGACAGGCCCCGCCATCCGTATCTATCACCGGGCGCTGGGGATCGGGACGGGGCTCCGGCTCTAGGTCCAGGAAACTCCCATGCCGAACTGGTTCTTGTTCGCGCTGCTCTCCGGCCTGCTCATGGCCGTGGTCAACATCCTCGACAAGCTCGTGCTGGACAAATGGGCCCGGCATCCCATAGTGCCGGTGCTGTTGTTGGGTGTTTTTAATCTTTTCCCCGCCCTGGTACTGCTGCTGGTCCGGGGATGGCCGGCCATGTCCCTCAACCAGGGACTCCTCTTCCTGGCCGCCGGAGGTGCTCTCCTTTTCATGATACTGTTCTATTTCTTTGCGGCCGCCCGGGAAGAGATCTCGCGCGTGGTCCCACTCATGTTCTTCAGCCCCCTCTTTGTGGCGATCCTGGCCTGGCTCCTTTTAGGAGAGACCTTTGCCCCAAGGCAGTATGCGGGGGTGGCCGCTCTGATCGCGGGTGCGGTGCTGGTTTCCTCCCGCCTCCCCCTGAATCTCAGTTTGGGCCGCGCCTTCTGGCTCATGCTGCTGGCGGCCCTCTCCCTATCGGTATATTTTGTGATGATGAAATACCTGCTGCGCTCCTTCGATTACTGGAGCGTCTTTAGCTTGACACGGCTCGGCTCGACACTTCTCATGCTGCCCCTCTTCTTCGTGTACTTCCGTGAGCTGCGGGACACGGTGCGCGAATACGGCAGCAAGGTCGTGGGGGTCATGGCCCTTGACGAGAACATCGCCCTGGCCGCCAACCTGTTCGTCACCATTGCCGCTGCGGCCGGACCCATCACCATGGTCAACGCGCTCATCTCCACCCAGCCGTTCTTCGTGCTGCTGTTCGCGCTGATCCTGAGCCGCTTTGTACCGCAGCATTTCAAGGAGGAGACCCGGCGTGCGACCATAGTTCAGAAGCTGGCGGCCCTGGCGCTCATGTTTGCCGGAGTTCTGCTCATCACTTGAGAAATATTCCGATTCACAGGCGTTTGGGAAAGCCGGTCTGGCTCCCGCAGTCTCCTCTTCACTGCTCTTCCCGCCCTTTCAGTCCGAGCGGAAGACCCTCCCGCCTCCCCATGCGCTCGGACTGAATAGGCCGGTTCACGAACTCCCCCCTGCCTCCATCCTATCCAACGAGGTAGCTGGGCCGACTTACCAAAGGGGCCTGTGCGTACTCATCTCATGGCGGCTGAAATCCTGACAGGTATGCATGAGATTGACGAAGAAGGCGAAAAACCTTACCATGGACTGCGGCCGCTCCTGCGGGAGCCAGCCGGTTTTAGACCCAAATATCGAATTAACGGGAGGAACCATGCCCTTCAACCTTCGCAACCGACACTTCTTAAAGCTTCTGGATTTCACACCCCAGGAGATCCACTTCCTGCTGGACCTCTCCGCGGACCTGAAAAAGGCCAAATACAACAGCACCGAGCAGCCCCGGCTCAGGGGAAAGAACATTGTTCTGATTTTCGAGAAGTCCTCGACCCGGACCCGCTGCGCCTTTGAGGTAGCCGCCCATGACCAAGGCGCGTCCGTGACCTACCTGGGTCCGTCCGGATCACAGATCGGTCACAAGGAGACCATGAAGGACACCGCCCGCGTGTTAGGCCGCATGTACGATGGGATCGAGTACCGGGGCTTCGGCCAGGAGATCGTGGAAGAGCTTGCGGCCTTTGCCGGAGTTCCGGTGTGGAACGGGCTGACGGACGAGTTCCACCCCACCCAGGTGCTGGCGGATTTCCAGACCATGCAGGAGCACTCTGACAAACCGCTGCGGGAGATCGCCTTCGCCTACCTGGGAGACGCCCGCAGCAACATGGGCAACTCCCTGGTGGTGGGGGCCGCCAAGATGGGCATGGATTTTCGCGCCGTGGCCCCCAGGGCCGTACAGCCTTCAGAGGACCTGGTGGCCGAGGCGGGGAAGATCGCCGAGGAAACCGGAGCCGGGATCACCCTGACCGAGGACTTGGGACAAGGCGTCAAGGGCTGTGATTTCATCTATACGGATGTCTGGGTCTCCATGGGCGAGCCGGACGCGGTGTGGCAAGAGCGGATCGAACTGCTAAAGCCCTATCAGGTGAACGCCGAGGTTCTGGCCGCCACCGGAAATCCCGACGTCAAGTTCATGCACTGCCTCCCGGCGTTCCACAACCGGGAGACCAGGATCGGCCGGGAGATCTATGAGAAATTCGGGTTGGAGAGCATGGAGGTGACGGAGGACGTCTTCGAGTCCGAAGCCTCCATCGTGTTCGACGAGGCGGAAAACCGTATCCACACCGCCAAGGCCGTCATGGTCGCCACTCTGGGAGACTGAGCCGCGGTTCCCTCTAGACCGTGGGCTCCCAACCGGGCTGGTATTCGCGGTCCCACATTGACATCGCTTCCTCATCCCCCAGGATCCGGCCGTTTCCGGGATCGGTCTTGAGAGACCGCCCCACCTTCTGGGCGATATTCCCCAGGTGGCAGAGCAGGACACTCTTGTGCCCCTCGTCAATGGGGGAGTTCTGTTTTGTGCCCTTGCGTATGGCATCCAGGAAATTGGCGATGTGGAAGCTGTTCAGGGAACCGCCCGCACCGGTGGTGTCCAGCGTGGCATTGACCTCACCGGCGGTCTTCTTCTCGAGCAGGTGATTCTCTTTGTCGTAGAATTCATAGCCGTTCCGGTCCACGATGAGCGTCCCTTTTTCCCCGTACAGGACAGAGCCGCGTCCCCGCCCCTCTACGGGCCGGCCGTTGCAGCTGCGGCCTTCCCAGAATATAGCCTTCCGTCCCTCGAATTCCCAGCCGATGTACTGGGTGTCGTAGAACTCCCAGTCGTCGTCGTAATGGAAGCGGCCGCCGGTGGACGTGACCTTGGTGGGGAAGCCGGCGTCCAGGAACCAGCGGCAGACGTCGACCTCGTGGGTGGCGTTATTGCACGACTCCCCCGTGCCCCAGCGCCAGAACCAGTGCCAGTTGTAGTGCACCAGGTTGTCCCTGTATCCCGTGCGGGGGGCAGGACCCTGCCACAGCTCCCAATCCAGCCAGTCGGGGACCGG
>JAUXEH010000110.1 GCA_030620655.1 Candidatus Aminicenantota bacterium
CTTCTTCCCTGAGCTGCACGATGATGTCGCGGATCTCCTTGCGTCCCAGGGGGTCGAGGCCGCCCAGGGGCTCGTCGAGGAGCACCAGCTCGGGATCGTGCAGCAGGGCCTGGGCCATGCCGACCCTCTGCAGCATGCCCTTGGAGAACTTGCGCAGCTGCAGCCCCGCTGCATGCTTCAGCCCCACCCGCCCCAGGAGGGAGGAGATCCGGCTGTCCTGCTCTCCCTTGGGGATCTGATGCAGCTGGCTGTAGTAGCGCAGGAACTCCCCGGCACTCAGGTAGTCGTAGAAGTAGGGATTTTCGGGCAGGAAACCCAGCCGGCTCTTGGCCTGCAGCGACAGGTGAGGATGCCCCAGGATCTCGATGTCTCCCTTCTCCGGGAAGATGAGACCCAGCAGGCACTTGATGGTCGTGGTCTTGCCTGCTCCGTTGGGCCCCAGGTAGCCGAAGATCTCTCCCGTCTCGACGCTCAGGGTGATGCCCTTTAGGATCTCGGTCCTGCGGCGCAGGAACTCGGATTTGAAGGATTTGTGCAGGTCTGTGACCTTTATCGCGGCGCTCATGATCCTGGATTTATTATACGGAATTCCCTCCGCAATTCAATAGCAATCTTGGGGACCCTA
Source organism: Candidatus Aminicenantota bacterium (assembly GCA_030620655.1). Taxonomy (GTDB): domain Bacteria; phylum Acidobacteriota; class Aminicenantia; order Aminicenantales; family Aminicenantaceae; genus JAUXEH01. The sequence continues at coordinate 626 of JAUXEH010000110.1, forward strand.
GGGGAGCTTGTGTTCCAGCGTGTCCGGGTCCACGGTGATGTAGAAATCCGAGCCCAGGTAGAGCAGGGGCTTGACCTGCCTCGGATCGAGCACGCCCTGCCTATCGAAGCATTCTTCGCGAACCTGGACGGCCAGGACCTCGCCCACGAAGAGCTCGTGGTCGCCGCAGGAGTAGATGTCCCGCAGGCGGCACTCGAAGGCGGCATAGGCCGTGTCCAGCACCGGGGTCCGGATGTGCACGGCCGGCGACAGCTCCACCTGGAATTCCTTGACCTTGTCGCGGTCATGCCCGGAGACGCGGCCCATCTGCGCCGAGAGGGCGAGGTCTTCCTGCACCAGGAAGTTTACGGTGAACTCCTTGGCCTCCGAGATAAAATCGTACGTCCGCCGTTTCTTGGCGACCAGGATGCCGAAAAGCGGCGGGTCGAATGACAGGGCCGTGTGCCAGGCGCAGGACATGAAGTTCGCTCGGTCCTTGACCTGGGCCCCCACCACGGCCACGGTGTAGGGATAGAAATACTGGAACGTCCGGAGGTCGGTGATAACCTTTTTCATCCTCTACTCCAGGCCGACGACCTGCCGGGCGTTCTCCAGCAGATAGGTCTGGGTGAATACGTGCTCCCGGTCCAGCGCCAGGTTGGGAGTGAGCCGGTCCGTGACCTCGCCCTCAGGGAAGAGCGGGAGGAGCTTCTCATACAGGCGGACCAGTTCTTCTTCGGTGGGGAGCAGGCTCTCCAGGGCGGCCATCCGGTCCTCTCCGGGGTAGAGGTCGGGCATGGGCGAGAGGCTTTTTTCCACCCCGTCCGCGTCTGTCTCCGCGTTCTCGATCCGCACCACATCGCCCAGCATGACCAGGGTCCCGGAGTTCTTGTCCCAGTGCCGCATCTGGTCGATGGCGTTCTTGAACAGCCGCTGGCTAAGGTCCTGGTGATCGCTGAAGAGCAGGGTGTATTTGAGGTAGCGGTGCATGAGCTCGTTCTCGATCCGCATGATCTCGTGCAGGAGCTGGATCTCTTCCTTGTCCCGGTTCTCAGGGGCGTGTCGAAAGCAGAGGGCCTCCTGCTGCCCCTCGGCCTCCAGCGTGTCGATCATGGCCTGGAACTGGGCGGCGTGCCGAACCTCGTCGAAGGCTATGTTCAGGACCATGTTCTGGATCTTGGGGAACGCACCCTCCACGATCTCGGCGCTCCGGTAGAGGTCTGTCACCAGGTCCTCCGTCATCCTGTCCCGCTTCAGGTTGTCGAGGATGCGCGGATAGCGGATGACCTCATCGGTCTTGAAGGACGGGGTGCCGCCCATCTGCTGGATGATGAGCCCCAACTGGAGGGCATGGTACATCTCGTCGATCCCGATCTGGATGGTCTGCGCCCGCGCATCCTTGCGTACCTTCATGGTCGGGTCATGGTAGAAAAAGGTGGCCTTGGGCATGGAGTAGGCGTGGATGGTGTATTCGAAGCTGACCGCCCACTCGTGCTCCAAGGCGATGTTCAGGAGCCTTACAGCGTCCTCGTCGGTTTTTATAAGGCCGATCTTCTGCATGATTCCTCCTCTTAAAAAAAATAGCCTTTTATTATAGCACCGGCTACTAGATTTTTCACCCCGCATATCATCGCTGGGGGTGATTGACCCAGAATACACCCTGTGCCAGAATGATCGAGACCGAGCCCAAAAGGCCGGTTACTCACCTCATCCAAGGCAGAGTCGAGGTTTGAAAAAGGGAGGGGACGAGGATCCTCTCCCACCCTCCTTCTACTCCCCCTTTCTCAAAAGGGGGAGTAGTCTATACTGATAAGGGATTGACTTCCCGGAGATTTTAAACGCCATGCCTCCCATACTTTGCTCGGCGCCTGCGGAACTCGTTGCACTCAAACAGTCCTCGGCGCCTTTGATCAGTGCCGACTCAACGTTTTCCAGGAAATATTCCTTTCAGGGTGGGTATGGGCGGGGGTGGTCGGAAGGCGTGGGTGTGAAGGGGGCGTTTGGCCGGCGGCAATTAAAAACCAATAGGATTTGGCAGGATTTTTGATATAATAGCCTGACTGGCGGCATGAAGAAACTATCCCTGACCCACATCATCTTCATCGGGTTCTTCCTGGGCATATTGGGCGGACGCGTGTTCGGGGAGGGCATCCTGCCCATCGCCGACCCGCTGGCCGAGATCTTCCTGCGGCTGCTGCGCATGGCCATCATGCCGCTGATCGTCACCTCCATCATATCTGGTGTCGTGAGCGTAGGGAACGCCGCAGGCCTGGGGCGGCTGAGCCTGAAGACCTTCGCATATTATGTGGGCAGCAGCCTGCTGGCCATCCTGACCGGCCAGATCCTGGTCAACCTGCTCAAGCCGGGAGTGGGCGCCGAGATCGGCCTGGAGGCGGCACCGGAACAGATCGCGGCCCAGGAACAGGGCATCGGGGAGCTGCTCATCCGCATCATCCCGGAGAATCCCTTTGCAGCCCTGGCCCAGGGGGATGTGCTGCCGGTTATATTCTTTTCCATCCTGTTCGGGTATTTCATCACCCGGCTCAATCCCAAGCCCCGGATGCAGCTGAGCGACTTCTTCCAGGCCGCCTTCGACACCATGATGAAGCTGACCTTCTTCGTGGTCTGGAGCGCGCCCCTGGGAGTGTTCGGGATCCTGGCCCGCATCGTGGCGCGGACCGGATTCGAGGCCTTCAGGTCCCTCGGCTTCTACTTCGTGGTGGTGCTGGTCGGGCTGGCCATCCATGCCTTCGTCAACCTGCCGCTGCTCCTGCTGCTGGTAGGCCGTGTCAATCCCTTCAAGCACTACAAGGGGATGGCCTCCGCCCTGATGATGGCCTTTTCCACTTGCTCCACCATCGTCACCCTACCCCTGACCCTGGACGCGGTCACAGGGAATTCGCGAGTGTCCAAAAAGATCGCCAGCTTTGTCCTGCCCATCGGTGCAACCGTGAATATGGACGGCACCGCTTTGTACGAGTGCGTGGCCACGATCTTCATCGCCCAGGTCTACGGATTCGAGCTCAGCTTCGGGGCGCAGTTGATCATCGTCTTGACGGCCCTGCTGGCTTCCATAGGGGCGGCCAGCGTGCCCATGAGCGGGATGGTGATGATGTCCATCATCCTCAAGGCCGTTGGCCTCCCGCTGGAAGGCGTGGCCGTGATCCTGGCCGTCGACCGTATCCTGGACATGTTCCGGACCACGATCAACGTGCTCAGCGACAGCTGTGGGGCCGTGATCATCGCCCGGCTCGAGGGCGAGTCTCTTAAGGGCATGGGAGAGTCAAGGGACGATGGCTGACGACATACCGCGCCTGCGCCCGGATATCGAGGTCATCCCCACATCCTATCAGGGTGAGCAGGTGTTCATGGTCAGGGATTCCCTGGGGCTGATCCCGGAGCCGGTTCTGCTCCAAGCGGAGGGAATCCTCCTTCTCCGCCTGATCGACGGGGAGCGGAGCCTCGGTGAGATCCAGCTGGAGCTCATGCGCCGGAACAACAACATCTACATCGGACTGGACGCCATTCAGGCCATGATCCGGCAGCTGGACGAGGCCATGCTGCTGGATTCTCCCCGGTACCGGCAGGCCCGGGCCCGGATCGTGCAGGAATACGGCCGGTTGTCCATACGGGCGGCCCATCTGGTGGGCAAGGCGTATCCCGCCGAGCGCCCGGCTCTCGAGGCCTTCATGGAAGACCTGATGGCCTCCGGAGGCAGTGCCGATGGTCCTTCTCCTCCGGAGGGGACGCGGGCCCTGATAGCCCCCCACATCGACCTGAACGGAGGGCGGAGGGTGTACGCCCGGGCCTACGGAGCCCTCCGCGGCCTCGCTCCGAAGAGGATCGTGCTGCTGGGTACGGGGCACAGCATGCAGGATTTTCGTTTTTCCCTCACTGAAAAAACCTTTTCCACGCCGCTGGGTGAGGTGCGGAGCGAAGGCGGTTGGGCAGCGGCCCTCAGGGAGGCGGGAGAGGGATCGGTAAGCCCCGACGATTTTGCCCACCGCAGCGAGCATTCTCTGGAGTTCCAGCTCCTCTTCTGCCAGCATCTGTTCAAGGACTCCTTCACGGTCCTGCCCGTGCTGTGCGGATCGTTTCACGACCTCCTGGACCGGATTTCCCGGCCCACCGACCAGGAAGACATCCGGAACTTTCTCTGTACCCTGAAGGAACTCATCGAGAGTGAGCCGGACACCCTGGTGATCGCGGGAGTGGACTTTTCCCACATCGGGATGAAGTTCGGCCATGAAACCAGTGTTGCGGCCCTCCTGCCGGAGGCCAAGGCTCACGACATGGCCTTGATCGAGGCCCTCTGCCGGGGGGATGTGGCGGCTCTCTGGGAGGAGAGCCGCAGGGTCGGTGACCGATACCATGTCTGCGGGTTTTCGTCTGTGGCCAGCCTGCTGGAGCTCTTCGAAAATGTCGGGGGCCGCCTGCTGGACTATGAGTTCTTGCAGGAGGAGCCGACCCGATCGGCGGTGAGTTTCGCGGCCCTGCTTTTTACTCAGAAGGCGGCAGCGGGCCAGGCTGGAGGTCAAGATGAGTGATTTTGGAGGCGCTGTACAGGTGCGGGATACGTACGACTTGGCAGTATTCGGCATCCCCTATGACGCGAAGTCCTCCTATCTAAAGGGAGCGGCGGCCGGCCCTGCGGCCATCCGGGCCGCTTCGAACGGGGACATGATCAACCCCTTTACCGAGCTGGGAGCCGACCTGTCCCGGGATGCGGTCCTGGTGGACCTGGGTGATGTGGACGTCTCCGGCGGATTTGAGCAGGTGTCGGGACGGATCGAGGCCAGGCTGGGCGAGGTCCTGGACCACGCGGCCGTCCCCTTGATCCTGGGCGGGGATCATTCCATCACCTATCCGATCGTGCGTGCCCTGGCACGAACGTACCCGGCCCTGGACATCCTGCACTTCGATGCCCATCCGGATCTCTACGATGAGTTCCAGGGCGATCCCCATTCCCATGCCTGTCCCTTTGCCCGGATCTTGGAAGAGGGGCTGGCCGCAGGGCTGGTCCAGGTGGGGATCCGGGCCGCGACCGCCGCCCACCGAGCCAAGGCCGCAAGCTTCGGCGTCCGCATGCTGGAGATGAAGGACCTGGAGGATGGCCTGGTCCTGAGTTTCCGGCGCCCGTTGTATATATCCTTCGATATCGATGCCCTGGATCCCGCCTTCGCACCCGGGGTCTCTCATCTCGAGCCGGGAGGGATGACCACACGTCTGGCCCTGGGGATGCTTCAGCGCCTCGAGGCCGACATCGTGGGGATGGATGTGGTCGAGGTCAACCCTTCTCGCGACCCCTCCGGGATCACGGCCGCGGCCGGGGCTAAGCTGCTCATGGAGGTGGCCGGCAAGATCGTGGTCGAGCGAAGGAGACCTTAACCGCAGAGGGTTATGGCTCCGGTGTCAGCAGCCGTGTGATCTTTTCGAGCCAGGCCGCATCGACCTCCGAAAACGCATCCAGGCGTATGCTGTCCACGTCCAGGACGGCCCAAACACTCCCGCCCTCCCTGAACAGGGGGACCACGATCTCGGAATTGGAGCGGCTGTCACAGGCGACGTGCCCCGGGAACCGGTGCACGTCCGGCACGACGATGGTCTCTTTCCTGTGAACCCCGGCCCAGCACACGCCTTCGGGGCCTGCCAGCACCTGGCAGGCCACCGGTCCCTGGTACGGCCCCACCACCAGGAGCTCATGCTTGAGCAGATAGAACCCTGTCCAGAAATAGTGCGGCATCTTGTGGTGCAGCAGGGCCGCTGCGGTCGCCATGTGGGCCACGATGTCCCGGCTCTTGGGCAGCAGCTCCTGGAGTTGCGTGTAGATCCTCTCGTAGCGGTTTCCCAGCCTGGTCTGTGTTTCCATTCTATTCTCCTGTTCGATGAGGCTTAGGGCTGCCTGCCGGCCGAAGGGGGATTGAAAAAGGGAACCAATGCCATCATAACACACGCAGAGGCATTGTAAAGCGGAGCTCTTGGGGCACAGGCTGAACTCGCGGGAAGCCTTCCCACCGGTGAAGGAACCCGCTGCGGGCGGTAAGTTTCCCCAGAAAAACCCCATATTTTCTCTTGACATTGCCCATTATTTCCTATACATATGGGTCAAGACCCTAAAGTACAACAGGGAAAGATTGGGGCAAAACGCCGACCATAGCCACCTCGAGTACTTTTTGTCTAACTGGGTCTTACGGACTTGGGCTGTAGAGTGGGATGCACTTTCAGCATATAAATTCTAAATGGAGGTAAAATAAATGGCGTTCACTTTCAAAAATTCCAAAGGGGTCACGTACTATCTCCACTTCAAGGATGTGAATCTCAAGGGGGGAAGGCAGCAGCGGATCTTCTTTTTTGCCCGCAATATCAGAGATGACTCCCTGGATGCGGTCCCGGATGGTTACAAAGTTATCGAGACCACCAGAACCGGTATGCCCATCCTGAAAAAAAAGTAAGCAGCGGTTGAGAGTACGAGGCCCCTTCGGGGGGAAGAGGCCTCGTATACTGCCTGGTATCTCCATCCCTTCATCCCGCCCGAGACCGGTGGGGTTTGATTCATCCTTTGTGTTCCCTGAACGAAGCATATCTCTGTCCAGCTCATTGCTGCCTGGAGGATGTCGCCTCCTGCGGCCAATCGTCCTCAATCCAGGACAGCACCCGGCCGGGATCCCTGGGGAAGCCGGCTTGGCATAAATATTGCTATATTATTGGGTGAGGAGGCACCATGAAAAAGTGGATCCTTTTTCCCGTATCTTTAATTTTGCTCTTTTCCTGGGCTGCGGCTCAGGACAAAACATATTATGATTACAGCTACGCCCGGATGAGCTATGTCAGCGGAGACACCTATGTCCAGAGGGCACAGGACCTGGGTTTAGAAGCCGGCACCGTGAACTTGGCCGTGATCAGCGGCGACATGTTGGGCACCCGGGAAGGGCGGCTCGCGATCCATTTCGGGGAACAGAACTACCTGCGGATGGACAGGCACACGCAGGTGGATGTCATCCAGCTGCCCACCCGGAACCTGGACTTTGTTAAACTGCATCTCAAAAGCGGAGAGGTATTTCTGCGCATCTCCTATCTGGTTGAGGCCCAGGGTTTCGAGCTGCATACCCAGGACGCCTCTTTCTATGTCCTGGAGGAAGGGCTGTATCGCATCCGCACAGGACAGAGCGGAGAGACGGAGTTGAGGGTCATCGAGGGTTCCATGGAAGCGGCGGGAGAGAACGCGTCCGAGGAGGTGCATGCCCTGGAGCGTCTGGTCGCTTCCGAGGGGCGGTTCATCTTCGGGCCTACGCGGATGTCCTCCCGGTACGAGGATTCCTTTTCCGACTGGAACCGCAGCCGGGACGCTCTTCTGGCCAGGCCGGTGGGGAGCGGCTACCTTCCCGAAGAATTGGGCGCCTATGAAAGAGAGCTCGCCGACGGCGGCCGCTGGACCTATGAGAGCCCTTACGGCTATGTGTGGGTTCCTCACGTCTATCATGAAACCTGGAGGCCCTACTCCTACGGCCGTTGGATCTGGTATCCTGTCATCGGCTACACCTGGGTATCTTCGTATTCCTGGGGCTGGTGCGTGACGCATTACGGGCGCTGGCAGTGGCGCTTCGGGATGGGCTGGTACTGGATCCCCCGCAGTGGATGGGGGCCGGCCTGGGTCCATTGGTATCACGGCTCTCACCATTATGGCTGGAGCGCCTTGAGCTATCACGGCTATCCGGGAGTGATCATCAACAATCATTACTACGGGGACCGCTACTACGGCTCGTATCCGTTGGACTCCCGGACCATGGTAACGGTCCGCAAAAGCCAGCTTCAGGACCCGAATATTTCCCGTGTTGCCCTCAGCCGGAGCCAGGCCAGGGGAATGGGAAAGGTTCAGCTTTCGTCCCGCCAGCCCGCCGCCGGCTCGGCTGCCGGAGCGTCTCGAGCTGGAGGGATGGCGAGGGTCGCAACCAAATCCTCGCTTAAGACCTACGGCCGCTCCTCCGCATCCCGCGTCTCCTCGGGGGCATCTCCCGCCATGTCTGGACGCTCAAACACCGCATCGAGGACCTACCCCTCCCGCAGCGGTTCGGTGAGCCGGACATCCTCCCGGTCGACCTCCGGTCCCAGGGTGCGGAGCAGCCCAGGGCGGACGAC
>JAUXEH010000458.1 GCA_030620655.1 Candidatus Aminicenantota bacterium
TGAGCTCGATACGCCTGGCCGGCTCGAGACCCTTCTGGTCGACGATCATCAGGCCGTACTCCCCGCCCTTATCCGAGAACCAGGCGATCCTGGCCGCGTCGGGTGACCAGACGGGATAGCGGTCGTTGATCCCCGAGCTCCGGGTAAGGTTCCGGGGGTCTCCTTTTTCGGCCGGGACCGTGAAGACCTCGCCTCGCGCCTCGATGATGGCGCGCTTGCCTGTGGGAGACAGGGATGCGCTCTTGATCCAGTTTGACACCTGGGCCATGTGCACGCGCCGGCCGGGCAGGTCGCCCCTGATCTCGACATCGATCCGTGTAGATTTTGCGGAGGCCGGATCATAAAGATGCACATAGCCGGCCTGCTCATAGACTATGACGCCGTCGCCGGCCCGGGCGCTCTTTATATCATAGTCGTCGTGGAACGTGAGCTGCTCGACCCGCTGGGAGCGGGTGTCGTACGCGAACAGGTTCATGGTGTGGTTGCGGTCGGAGAGGAAGTATACGGTATCCCCGATCCACATGGGGTCGGTGTCATTGCTGTTGTCACGGGGCACCTTTACCAGGTCGTAGTCATCCATGTCCAGGAGCCACACCGCGGTGGTGCGGCCGCCCCGGTAGTGCCTCCAGGCGGCGAAGGCTTCCGCGAGGCACACATAGGCCATCCTTTTCCCATCCGGAGAATAGACCCCCTTGTTGGCCATGGGCATGGGGAGGGCGTCGGGCATGCCTCCCTTGAGGGAGACCGTCCACAACCGGGGAAATCCAACGGGTACGGAGTCCCGGGAACAGGCGAACACCACCTTACTGCTGTCGGGTGTCCAGCCCCTTACCAGATCGGAACCCGGGTGATAGGTCAGGCGCCGCGGCTCCCCTCCCTCGGCCGGTACCACGAACACGTCGGTGTTCCCGTCATACTGACCGGAAAACGCGATGTATCTCCCGTCCGGGGAGAACACAGGGCCCGACTCCGACCCCAGATGGGTCGTGATCCGGCGGGCATCCCCTCCGGAGCGCGGGACGACCCAGATGTCATTGGCATACACGAAGGCCATATGACCCTCGCTCACGGTGGGCTGGCGCAGCAGCCGGGCTTCTTCAGCGGATGCCGGCGCAGCCAGCCAGGCCACAGCCAGGAATAATCCTAGACAGACTCCGGTCTTTTTCATGATCCTATTCTCCTGATGATTTCGAATGACATGGATGAGGTCATTTTTAGCACACTTGAAGGGGATGGTCAATTTAAGGGGAAAGCCCGGCCTATCTAATGGCCCTTGTTCTCTAGAACTCTGATCTTCTTCAGGTGTTTGATGAGCACCGTGTCCACCCGCTCCCCCGTCTCCTGAAATTCGATGCCCTGCAGCACATCCGTATTCATCACGAGGGCCTCGTCTGCGATGATGTCATAGTTCCTGTGCAGATCGACCGCAGAATCTCCGATCCGCAGATCGGAGACGGCCCCCTCGACCCGTCTGAAGCTGAGGCCGTGGGCGAGGACCTTGGGCCCGGCGAGGACCTCCTGCAGCTGCTGTCCGGTGAGGGACATGCGCACGACGCGGCTCCTCCAGCGGTGGATGCGGCACACATCCTCGATGGTCACGGGGCCGGGAACTATGCCGGAGTGGACCGCGTCCCGGTAAAAGAGGGCCGCTTCCGCCGGGAGGTTCTCGTGCAGGGCTTTGACGATAAAGTCACCCATGGGGCAGGGCCCTTCAGAGGGGAAGCCCAGCTCGATTTTGGAGACA
>JAUXEH010000061.1 GCA_030620655.1 Candidatus Aminicenantota bacterium
CGTATAGCCCAAAACAGCGGTGAGGATCGTGGCCAGGACGATGAACAGCCGCTGCTTCAGGGAGAATTGGATGATTTTTTCGATCATGCTTATGTGTCTGGTGATATCAGTGGACGTGGGAATGCCCGAACGTGCCCTTGCTGATCTCAGATTTCAGGGTGAAGGCCCCCTTCAGGACCACATCTTCATGTTCCGTCAGTCCCGAGAGGATGATGCGGTGGTCGCCGACCTTGTCCCCGATCAGGACATGCCGGACCGCGAACACGTCCCCGCTTTCGCGGACGAAGACGATCTTCTCCCCGTCCAGGCTCTGGACCGCCTCCTCGGGGACGGCCAGGATCTTCTCGCCCCCGCTGACATCGCTTTCCAAGACACCCTGGACATACATGTTGGGCTTGAGCAGCCCCTCGGGGTTGTCCACCTCCACTCGGACCTTCATGGTCCGGAGCCTTTCATCGATGAGGTTGCTGATGTGGGTTATCCGGGCCGGGAAGCTCAGCCCCGGGTACAGGGACGTCTGGATGGTCACCCGGCTCTCTTTCGTGACCAGGGGGATGTCCTTCTCATAGACATCGAGACGGGCCCAGAGCCTGCCCAGGTCCGAGACCGTGAGCAGGGTCTTTTCGGGCTCGATGTGCGCACCCCTCACCGCATCCCGGAAGATCACGGTCCCCGAGAGAGGGGACAGTATGGGCAGAATGGGATCGGCCACCTCACACTTGTACTCCTGTCCCTCGACCAGCCTGCACTTCTCGATGAGCGCCTCGATCTGCTCGTGGGTCAGGCCCAGCGAGTGCAGCTTCGAACCCAGCACGCCGTATTCCGTGGCCAGTTTTTCGTTCTCGGCCTGGCGGCGCAGATACTCCTTCTCCTCGATGGCTTTGGCCTCCCACAGGGCCTGGGCCCGCTGATATTCCGTGCGGCTCAGGTTGTAGCTGGCCCTGGCTTGGAGAAAGTCCGCCTGGATCTGGGCGAATTCCGGAGAATTCAGGGTGAGCAGCGGCTGGCCCCTGCGGACCCTGTGGCCCAGGTCCACGGACAGGTCCGCGATCTGTCCGTACACGAAGGCGGACACATGCGCCGTGCGGTTCTGGTTCAGGGCCATAACCCCGGGCAGTGTGATCCGTGTGGTCAGGGATTCCTTGTGCACATGGCCCACATGGATCCCCCAGGCCTTTTGTTTATCTGCCGGCACTGTGAGGTGCTGATGTTCATGCTCGTCCTCACCCTCCTCTGGGGGTGTTTCGCCCGCTTGGTCCTGCATGTGACCTGCGTCCTCGCCTTCATGGGTGTGGCCTGCGGGTTCGGTTTCCTGTTCTGCCTGGGCGGGTTCCTCTGTTTCGTGGGTATGTGTTGCGGACTCCCCCTCATGGGTATGTTCCGCCTCTGCGGCTGGCTTCCCACCGCCGCAGAATGTCAGGAGCCCGAAACACACAGCGGATAACAGGACGATGCGATAGAGTTTCATTGGATCTCTTCTCCCACGGCCTTTTCCAGGGCCGCCTTCTCGGCATTCCAGGAAAAAAGCGCGTCAACGTAGTCTCTCAAGATACTGATATAGGTCCTCTGGGAGTCAAGAAAATCCAGCAGCGAGATCTCTCCCTCCCGATAGCTGATCTCCGCGAGCTTGAGGCTCTGTTCCGCTTGGCTCAGAAGACCGGTCGAGAAGATCGCGAGGGTCTCCTCTGCCAGGCGGGTGCGGCGCAGGCGCGCATTGACCTCCTTGGCCAGGTCCAGGCGCAGGGCGTTGAGCTCCTGTTCGCTCTGGTAGGACAGGTTCTCGGCCTCGGCCAGCTCCTTGCCCTTGAAGTTCCAGAGCGGGATATCCAGGGCCACACCCAGCCCGCGGTTGATCCCATCCAGTTCCGAATTGCTGAAACCCGTGAGGGACAGGTCCGGCAGCCGCTGCCATTTCACATAACTGATGTTGCTTCGCGTCTGCTCCAGCTGCAGCTGCTTGGCCACGATCAAGGGGTGCCCGGCCAGGGCCCGCGCCAGCAGGTTCTCCTCCTCTGCGGCGATGGGCTGAAAGGCCAGCTCCCCGGATACCTGAAAATCCGGCGGCAGGGTGTTCGCCAGGAGATTGTTGAGGCTTTCTCTGGCCAGATCTAATTCCGTTCGCAGCTGGGTCAGGCCCTTCTTCGCCTGGAGGGTCTCCACATAGAGCTTGATGGCTTCCAGCTCTTTGACCTCGCCCAGTTCCGCACGCTTCTGGATGAGCCTGTGGGTTTCCTGTATAGACTGTTCGATCTGGGTGAGGAGCTCCAGCTTTTTCTGCAGGAGCAGGAGCGAATAGTACTGGTTCTTGATATCGTACGCGACCTCCAGGGCTCTCAGGTCGCGGTATGCGGCGACCTCCTCCCAGGCGAATTTGCGCATCTGGATGCGGCGGCTCCGTTTGAAGGGATTCTCCAGGGGCTGGGTGACGGTGAATCCATGGGTATTCCGTTCCACCAGCTTATCATAGGAGTCGGCCCGGCCGAACCACAACGCCAGCTCCGGATTGAACAGGCGCTTGGAAGCCTGATAGGCAGCCTCCTGGGCCGCCACCTCCAGGGAGCTGGCCGCCATCATCGGGTTGTGCTGCAGTCCCAGCTCCACCAGCTCATCCAGCGTGTACTGGGTGTTCTGCTGCGGATGGATGCCGGCGATCCCACAGGCGGCGATGAACACACTCAGCCCATACCGGAAGACGCGTCGTATCATTGCATGCATGGCGGTCCTTTTCCTCCAAACCCCCATAGTATAGCGTATTTCCTAGTATTTGGGTAGGGTACAGGATGCTTGTTGCTACTTGAGTGAGGATCAGACCCGCCACCAGTAGGAGAACTTCAGGAAGTAGAAGTTGCCCAGGTTCTGGTACACGCCGTCCTCGTGGAGGCGGTTGTCGTCCATGCCCAGGTAGAACACGGTGCCCGGGTTGAGCTGGTAGCTCAGGAGCAGGCTGTTGAAGAGATCCCCGCTGTAGTCGTTGTAGTCGGTGATGAGCCGCAGGCTCAGGTGGCGTGTCATCTGCCAGGTGATGCGCTGGCTGATGATGTTGATCTTGTAGACCTGGGGCCCTCCCCGGTGCTCCCAGAAGGTGTCGTTGCGGAAGTTGTAGAACAGCCGCAGGTTGGTCAGGGGGCGGAATGTCAGCGAGGCCCCGTACGAGACCTTCCATCCCAGGTAGGGATCGTCGGAGTAGTAGATTGAATCCCCGATCGAGAAGTTCACGCGGCCGCCCAGCCATTTCAAGGGGTCCGAGCCCAGCATCGTCCGGATGCCCTGGCGGTTGAAGTCGATGCTGTTGTAGCGCTCGAGCTCATAGGTGTAGTTCCCGAAAAAATAGGAATTGCGCCAGCCGGTGATGAATCCGCCGATCTGGACCTCCTCGTCGGTGAGGGTGCCGTCGAAGTCATAGGCGCGGCGGTACTCGATGGACGGCCGGATGTCCACGATGATGTCGTTCATGGGCAGGATGTTGTAGCCGATCCGGGCGCGGGCCTGTCGGATGTCCTTACGCCGGATGAAGCCCACCGAGGCATCGAAATCCGGGGGCAGGTGGGTGTAGGAGGCCGACAGGCTCCAGCGCCGGGAGGCGTGGCTGAGGTCGAACTGCATAGCCGGTACCACGTCGGTCTTCTGCTCCTCCACCTTGCTCTGCGATCCGACCACCTGGAAGCTGAAGCGGTTGAAGCGGCCGAGCTTCAGGTGGCCGTCGACACCCCCCACCTGGTTGGAATTGGTGTTGACGGAATTCCAGTCCTCTCCGGTCCGCTTGTCGGTGTAGATGGCCCCGATGTAGGACTCCGCGTATATGTCCTGCTTAAGGCGGAAGATGTTGACGAACCCGCGGTTGGCCTCCTGCTCGGGAGCGCCCGGGATGTCGATGTCGAGGGGGGCCGAATCATAGGTGCTCAGGAAGCCCATGGTGGTCTTGCCCGCCTTGCCGGTCAGCTTGCCGCCCCACATGGGGCTGGCTATGGTCCGCGTGTAGACCAGCTCGATGGGTGTGTCGAAGTAGTCCTTGCCCTCGAGGAAGAAGGGCCGCTTCTCGGGGAAATACAGCGCATACCGCTGGTTCACGCCGATCTGGGGCATGTCTGCTTCGATCTGGCTGTAATCGGGATTGACGGTCAGGTCCGCGGTCATGTTGGAGGTGATGCCGTACTTCAGGTTGAGGCCGGCCTCCGGGTCGATCGTGCCCGAGCCCTCCTTGAGCGCGGTCACGACCGGCATGATCTCCAGGTTCTTGCCCTTTGCCAGGTCGCCCTCGATGCGGAGCTGGCCGGCCTGGATCAGGAAGCCGTTCACGTTGCGGGAGCGCGGGTACCAGTAGATCTCCTCGTTCTTGCGCCGGATGTTGCGCTGGATCTGGAGGCCCCAGGTCTGGGACGTGGAGTCTGGGAAGCGTATGCTCTTGAAAGGGATGGACATCTCCACGGAATAGCCCTCGTCGTCCATGGTGGCAGCGGTGTAGAAGAAGGTGTCCCAGTTCTTGTCGATGCGGCTGAAGCCGCCTCCCCGGTGGCGCCGCTGGGTCTCGTTGTAGACCCCGTCGGACTGCACGCCGCAGGGATTGACCAGGAAGGCGAAGGCCCTTTTTTTATCGTTGAAGGTGTCCAGGTAGACCGTGATCTCGTCGTCGCCCATCACCTTGTCCCGCTGGGTCAGGCAGGCCCGTATGGCCTTGGGATTGGAGTCGAACGCGCGCACCCCGATGTAGAGGTTGTTGCGGTCGTAGCCGATGTAGGCGATGGTTTTTTCGGAGGGTTTCGCCCCTTCCCGGGGCTCATACTGGGTGAATGATTCCAGGGCCACGGCCTCGTCCCAGAACGCATCGTCCAGCACCCCGTCGATCTTTGGGGGAGTGGTCGTCTGCTTGGGAACGACCAGGTAGTCCGCTGCGTTGGGCTCGACGTCTTTTTCTGCCCGGGACAAAGGAATACAAGCGAGGAAAAGCAGAAAGGTCATCAGCGTCTTTCTATACATGTCCGTGTCTTTCGATTCGCACATGTGTTTTTAAAGATAAAGCCTACCTCCCTCCTGTGGTGTTGTCGATCGTGACGTTATTGCGGTCCAAACTGATGCCCATGTCCCGATCCAGCGCGGCCAAGGCCATGTTGTATTGGATGACCGCGTTGAGCTCGCTCGCTTGCGCCGAGGACAGGTCTCTCTGGTACTGCAGGACCTCGAAGTTGGTGGAGAGCCCCACCTTGAGCTTCTCGGTCACCGCCTCAAGCTGCCTTTCGGACAACCGCCGGGCAATCTTGAGCGCCTGGATGGTCTTGTAGGCGGTCTCCACGTTGCGCACCGCGATCTTGATGTCGGTGTAGATCTGGAGCTCCTGCTCCTTGAGCTGGAGCATGGCCGTGTCCAGGTTGATCTGGGCCTGGGCCAGGGCGGCGCGGGAGAAGATGGCGTTGAAGGGGACTTCGAGAGTGAAGCCCAGGGACCAGTTCTTGTATTCGAACCCGAATACGTCCTTGAATGAATCTGATATCCCGCCCGGTATCTGTGCCAGTGGAGGACCGAAGGGGTCGTCGGGATTCAGTATGAGCTGCGTGCCGGACAGGCCGGGGCTCCAGTAGGAAGCATCGAAGCTCAAGTTGGGCAGCAGCTGGTTTTTTTGGAATCCCACATCGAATTCGGTATTCTGGATGCCGAGCCGCGCGGATTCCAGGTCCGGGCGGTTCTGTAATGCTGTAGTGAGGGCCTCGTCCAGGCTGATAACGAAGGACTCCTCCTCGGGAACATCCGTGGGCTCGATCCGGATGAGGTCGGCCTGGGGGTCTTCCGCCCTCAAATTGAGGATCTGCTTGAGCCGGTCCTCCTCGTTACGGATCTGCGCTTCCGCCACCAGCAGGTTGGCCTCGATACGAGCCACCTCCGCCTCGGCGCTGATGATCTCGATGGGGGCCATGGTGCCCACCTCCACGCTGCGCTGGTTGCGCTCCAGGAGGTCCTGGGCGTACTCCAGCGACTGCTCGGTGACCTTGTGGTTGTCCATGGCATAAACCAGGTTCCAGTAGGCCTGCTCCACGTTGTACACGGTCTGCTGCAGCGCGCGCTCAAGGTCCTTTTCCGACTGGCTCAGGCGGGTCTTGGCCACGATGATCTCCCGCTTGGAGGTCTTCAGTCCGAAGTTTTTCAGCAGCGGCTGAGTGAATGAGAAGCGCAGCTCGGAGTTGTAGCGCGGGTTGACGGTTTGCCCTGTGCGGTTGGTGTCGTACTTGGAGGCGTTGAGGCGCAGCGAGAGGTTGCCGCCACCGGGGATTTGCTGATTGAAAGTACCCGAGTACATGTTGTAGTTGTTGGTCGCGATATCGGCCGCATCGAGGAAGTTGGACGAGGCATTCTGTGTGCTTTGCCTGCCGAAGTCAAGAGTCAATGAAGGCAGAAATTTTTCATTGGCCTGTACCACGGCCGCCTCCCTGAGCTCCGGCGTCAGCATCTGCACGGCCACACCCAGGTTGTTGTGCATGGCCTTGGCCAGGGCCTCCTGCAGGGAGAGTTTCATGGACTGGTCTCCCGGTGCCTGTGCGACAACCAGGGCCGGGGTGATCAATAAGATTGCGAGCCACACGAATAGTCGTTTTGCCATTGTAAGTACCTCCTAAGCACACAGGCGCTGCTGGGCAGAGAACATCGTTTCATCTCCGGCCTGACGGCGCGTCTGTGTATGGTTGTTCATTATTCTGATACGTCAGTTTCCTATGTATGGTTTCAAAAATCCCGTACGGAAGCCTTCATTATACAGAGAATGTGTCGGGAAAAACATTCGATCTCAACATATATACCTTTGAATCTGTGATCTATTCATACCTCAAGGCATCGATGGGGTCCAGCTTGGAGGCCTTGTGGGCCGGGTAGAAGCCGAAGAAGATGCCGATCGAACCGGAGAACAGAAACGCCAGCACGATAGCCCCCACCGACACCACCGTCGACATCTGGGACAGGTGATCGATGAGCTTCGAGCTGCCGATGCCCAGCGCGATGCCCAGGATGCCTCCCAGGAGGCTCAGCACGATGGCCTCGGTCAGGAACTGGAGCAGGATGTCCCGCTCCTTGGCGCCCACCGACATGCGGATGCCGATCTCGCGGATCCGCTCGGTCACCGAGACCAGCATGATGTTCATGATCCCGATCCCGCCCACCAGCAGCGAGATGGAGGCGATGCCCCCCAACAGAAGTGTCAGGATCTGGGTGGATTCGGCCGCGCTGGCGGCGATGTCCGACATGTCGCGGACGTAGAAATCGTCATCGGACCCGGGCGCGATCTTGTGCCTGAGGCGCAGCAGCTCCTCGATCTGGGTCTGGGCTTCCGCCGTCCTGCCCTTGAAGGAGGAGACATCGAGGGAGTGGATGTGCTGGATGCCCAGCAGGCGCATCTGGGCCGTGGTATAGGGGATGAAGATCACGTCGTCCTGACTGCCCCACCCGGATTCGCCCTTGGTCTTCATGACTCCGATGATGCGGAAGGGGATCTTGTCGAGACGGATGACCTGGCCGATGGCCGGCGCCCCTTCGAACAGGTTCTGAGTGACCTCCGAGCCCAGGACGCAGATCTTCTGCCCACCCCTAACCTGCTGGCTTGTGAAAAACTGCCCTTCATCGATCTCCCAGTTGCGGACCAGCGGGTAGTCCGCCCCGGTCCCATAGATAGAGGTGTTCCAGTTCTTGTTCTGGTAGATCACCTGCTTCCGGGTGTTGACGCTGGGGGACAGGTACTCCACGGCGTCACAGCTCTCCAGGATCGCCTCGGCATCGCCCTCGGTCAGCGTCTCTCTGCTGCCGCCCCCGCCGTGCCGTCCGCGGAAGGACATGCTGCCCGGCCGTACGGTCAGCAGGTTGGTGCCCATCTCTTCGAAGCGCTGCTCCACGTCGGCCTTGGCCCCCTGGCCGATGCTGACCATGGCGATCACGGAGCCGACGCCGATGATGATGCCCAGGGCGGTCAAAAAGGAGCGCATCTTGTTGCGGGCCAGGGCCATCAGGGCCACACGGTTCGTCTTTATGATGTTCATGATTGTTCCCCTTCGATCTTTTCGATGAGGCCGTCCCGGAGGTACATGACCTGCTTGGCCACCTCCGCCACCTCCGGGTCGTGGGTCACCAGGATGATGGTGATCCCCTCTTTTTCGTTCAGATCGGTGAAGATCTTCATGATCTCTTCACCCGTCCTGGTGTCCAGGTTGCCGGTGGGCTCGTCGGCCAGGATCACGGAGGGGCTGTTGACCAGGGCCCGGGCGATGGCCACCCGCTGTTTTTCGCCTCCCGAGAGCTGGTTGGTCTTGTGGTGCTCACGGCCCTCGAGGCCCACTATCTCCAGGGACTTGAGCGCCATATCCCGTGCTTTCTTGGTATTGACATCGGAGTAAAGCAGGGGCAGCTCCGTGTTCTCCAGGGCCGAGGTCCGGGCCAGCAGGTTGAAGTTCTGGAACACGAAGCCGATCTTCTTGTTGCGGATGTCGGCCAGCTGGTTCCGGTCGTAGGTGGAGACCTCCTTGCCGTCGAGGAGGTACCGGCCCGAAGAGGGCTTGTCCAGACACCCGATGATGTTCATAAGTGTGGACTTGCCCGAACCGGAAGGCCCCATGATGGCCAGCCGGTCGCCCTTGCGGATGGTGTAGGTCACACCCTTGAGGGCGTTGACCTGGGTTTCACCCATTTCGTACACCTTGGCGACATTGTCCAATTCGATAAGGCTGTTGTTGTCCATTGATCGGTCCTTGACGGTGTTTTCCGTTTCGCTGGCGGTGCCTAGCGCATGAAGCGCATCATGCGCATGGCGTCGCTGCTCCTGCGCGAACTGGAACCGGAACCGGATTCGGCCTGGCCGGTGATGACCTCCAGGCCTTCCTTGAGATCGCCGCTCACCACCTCGGTGTAGACGTTGTCGGTTACACCCATCTTAAAAGAGAGCATGCGCAGATTGCCGTTCTCGTCTTCATACCATACACGGCCCCTGTCCTGAGGGCCTCCCCTGCCGCCTCCCATGCCGCCCGGCATCCCCATCTGTCCCTGGGGACGCTGGCGATCGCCGTCGGGCCGCGCACTCTGACCCGGTTGGCCTCCCTCGTGTCCAGCGCGCATCTGGAACAGGGCCCGCATTTCCTCCTGGGAGAGATCCGGCGTGAAGCGCAGGGCCGTGTTGGGCACCAGCAGCTTGCTGCGGGCCTCACCCACCACGATGGCAACGGTGGCGGTCATCCCGGGTCGCAGCTTCATCTCCGGGTTGGAGACCTCCACGATGGTGGTGTAGGTCACGACGTTCGAGACTACTTCAGGGGCGTACCGGACCTGTTTGACCGTCCCGCGGAAGTTCTCGGTGGGATAGGCGTCAACGGTGAAGCGGACGGATTGGCCTTCCGCGACGCGACCGATGTCGGCCTCGTCCACCACGCATTCTACCTGCATCTGGGTCAAGTCCTTGGCGATCTGGAAGAGCAACGGCGCCTGCAGGCTGGAGGCCACGGTCTGACCCTCGTTGATGTTGCGGTTGATGACAACACCGTCGATGGGAGATTTGATGATGGTGTAGCTCAGGTCGACCTTGCTGGAATCCAGCGCGGACTGCTGCTGCTCCAGGGTGGCCTCGGCCGTCTGGAGGTCGGACACGGCGCCGTAGTAATTGGTCTCGGCCGTGTCCATATCTTCGATGGAGATCAGGTCCTTTGCGAACAGGTTCTTGGCCCGCTCG
The DNA here is from genome assembly GCA_030620655.1 of Candidatus Aminicenantota bacterium. GTDB lineage: Bacteria > Acidobacteriota > Aminicenantia > Aminicenantales > Aminicenantaceae > JAUXEH01. Next base: position 9,686 of record JAUXEH010000061.1, read on the forward strand.
TGCTTCTTCGTGGAGTTTTCCAGGTTGATCCTGGAGTTATCCCGCCGTGACTGGGCGCTGCGATAGTTGGCCTCGCTCTGTTTGATCCGGGTTTGGAACTGCTCCGGGTCGATGCGGGCGATGATCTGTCCGGCCTTGACCTTGGAGTTGAAATCCACGTATATGTTGATGATCTTCCCCGATACCTGGGCACCCACATCCACCATGGTAACGGCGTTGAGGGTTCCGGTGGTGTCGACCAGGGCTTCGATCGAGCCTGTCTGCAGGGCTTCCTTATTGTAGCCGATCTCTGCCGCATCTCCGGTTCTGAGCACGGTGAAGTACAGCGTCACTGCGGCAGCGGCCACGATCAGTACGCTGAAAATGATCTTCTTTTTCATAGGAATTCTCCTTTATCCTCTTCTTTCCTCTTTGGGTTGGGGAGAGCGATGCTGCCGTCTCTCCGCCTCTGCTTGTCGCTGCGCGTGATATTCTTCGAGTATGGCGTCGAACTGCTGGATCTGTTCAGGATCGAGCACGGCCTTGATCTCCTCCAGGAACCGATCCCGGAGCGACCGGAACTGGGTGTATAGATCTTCGCGCACCTTCTTGATCAACTCCTCGTTCTGCTGGAACACCGCCCGCATCCGGTCCTGCTGCTCGGCACTCAGGCCGAGCGCTTCCTCCAGTTCGTTGACGGTGGGGAAGTGTGTCCGTTCCGCGCGGCGGCCGTCATGGGAAGGCCGCTCGGGCTTCGGATTCAGGATGTTCTTTTCCAGGATCACGCCGCTCACGAGCCCGGCGGCGAAAACCACCAGGAACGAGAGCACGATCCAGAATTTATAGTGATTCTTCATGGGAATTCTCTCCTCTGAGGGACGTTCTCGTCCAGGGAGGCGAAGAGCAGCACCATGTTGGGATTTTCCGGCGCATCCTCAGCCAGCAGGAGCGTGTCCTGGAACGGGTTCTGGTCGCGCAGCAGGATGCCGGCCTGGCTCAGTTCCTCTGTCTGGGGTGAGAACATGAAGGCCGCGGCCAGTGCGAAAAAGGCGATGACGACCAGCGAGCAGGGGATGGCCCGCAGGCCCCACTGTTTCCACACCGCCTGGAGCCCGGGGCGGGGCTGCTGCTCGAGTCGAGGCTGGAGCCGCTCCCAGAAATAGGGTTTGGGTGCGGGGAAGTCCTCGGCCTGCAGGGTCTGACGCAGGCTGAGGTAATCCTGTTCCAGGGCACGGCAGGCGGCGCATTCACGCCGGTGCACTGCCAGCGCCTGCTCCTGTTCATCTAAAAGAGGATGATCCAGGGAGCACAGTATCCATTTCTCCGCTGCTTTACACCGCATAGTCCCCTCCTAAGCGGGCCGAGAGTTGATGAACCTTTTTCCTCAGCAGTTTCCGGGCCCGGTGGAGCCTTGAGTCCACGGTCCCGGGTGATATTTTGAGCATCCGGCTTATCTCTCCATAAGGAAATCCCTGGATGTCCCGCAGGGTCAGGATCACCTGATAATTCTTGGGCAGGGACTCGAGGGCAAAGTGCACCATCTTCTTCTGCTTTTCTTTTTCTCTGGCTTCATCGATTTCGGGCGTGCTGTCTTCCTGCATCAGCGTTCCCGGAGGGCTGTCCTCCAGCGGGATCTTCCTCACCTTGGTTTCCTTGCGCAGGAAATCCTTGGAGGCGTTGACCGCGATGCGGTAGAGCCAGGTTCCGAAGGCTGACCGGAACTTGAAGTTCGGCAGCGCCAGGTAGGCCTTGATAAACACCTCTTGGGCCAGGTCGTCCGCGGCCTCGCGGTTGCGTGTCAGGCTGTAGGCCAGATTAAACATTTTTACCCTGTATCTCTCGACGAGAGCGCCGAAGGCGTCCTGGCTTCCGGCCTGCGCCTTTTCGACCAGCTCTCTGTCGTCCATTAACTCTCACGTTGTTTTGTCTCCGTACACTAATTAGACGGAGACGAGCCGAATTTCTTCCCGGCCGGCCCGGTGGCATTGCCGGCCCCTGAATCAGATTCCTATTTTACAGGATTGCCGTTATTTTTTCTTGGCGGTCCACTCGATCTCACGGTCCATGACTGTCATGATCCCGCTCATGGTGTCGCCGTCCACCGTGCCCGTGTACTCCATCACGAACTCACCGCGCTGGGTGTCCCGGGTTATGCTCCACTGGATGTCGTTGCCCTCGATGGTGCCTTCTGCTGTCATGGGATCACCGCCCCTGAAACCGGGCATGGTGACAGTGATCTTGCTGCCGTCCTGCTCGATGGTGATGTCCGAGGTCATGGGACCATCGCGGCCCTC
>JAUXEH010000087.1 GCA_030620655.1 Candidatus Aminicenantota bacterium
GTGGGAGTGGAGGTGGATGTCCCTCAAGGGTTGGAGATAGAAGCCGATGGTTCCGCCTATGGCCTTGAGGTCTTTTCCCATATACTGCTCGACCAGGGCCGGGAACTTGGCCTCCAGGACCGCGGGGTCTGCGTCCCGGCTGAGCAGCAGATATACGTGGTTGTTGAAATTGAGCCAGATGTCCTCCATTCTTCGGTTTTGTGCGAACAGCGTCTCGAACGAGGCCAGCATGTCGAAATGGAAGTGGGAATTCTGGGGAACGTCCCGGCACACGCCGGTGATTGTGTAGTCCGTCTGGTTGTTGGCTTTCAACACCTTGCCCAGGGGATCCTCTGCGCCGAAATATTTTTCGGCCGTGCTTTCCGTGAGCACCATGGAGTTTGCGAGTTGGAGCGCCGTCTCCGGGTCTCCCTTGATCAGGGGGAAGCTGAACACGGAGAAAAAAGACCGGTCGGCAAAGAAGATCCCGTCTTCGTAAAACTGGAGCCGCTGATAGGTGAGGGATGTCCGTGCCCTCCAGGACCTGATGCGGACCGCATCCTCCACTTCCGGGTAGTCCTTGACCAGGGTCGGGCCCGCCGGATTGTTGTTCACAGGCATGTTGATGATCCGTTCCCCCAGAGTGGCATCGAGCGCCAGCCGGTAGATCCGGTCGGCATTGGTGTGGAACTTGTCATAGCCCAGCTCGGTCATGATGAAGATGATGATCAGGATGCAGCAGGCCATACCGATGGCCAGGCCGGCGATGTTGATGAAGGAATATCCCTTATGTTTCCGGATGTTCCTCAGCGCTGTCAGGACGGTGTTCTTGAACATACGTCTCTCCTCTCTCTCCCGGATACAATCTGTTTTACGAAATATACGCTCGAAAAGTTCATTGGACTTCCCCTGCTTGAGGGGAAAAACGACCAATATATATGAAGAAAGAAACACAACCTCGACCCTGTGTTGGATGAGGTTCCGGGGCGGCCCGAACCAGAACGGGCCGCCTCCTTTCTTTTTGGGAAAGCGGTTTTGCTCCCGTAGGCTTCTTATCGTAGTTCTACCCGGCCTGTTCAGTCCGGCCGGAAGACCCACCCAACCTCCCCATGCGCTCGGACTGAATAGGCCGGTTCAAGAACTCCGGACCCTATTGGATTCCCTCCGGGACAGCTTGTTTCGGCGGTTTCCCAAAATGTCGCCGCTCCCTGCTTCTCCAAAAATACACTTCCAACATCTCATACTTCTTAATCATGGCTTTGGAAATACTTCCTCCACCCCTGTCCGGATTGCCTAAAGAATGGGTATCTGCTATTGTTTATTCAGGTTAAACGGTAGACTTCAGTTGTCCGTATACAAAGGTGAACCATGAAGATCAAATCTGGATACATCGTCTGTTTCCTGGTACTGCTTGCCCTTTCCTCCTCTCTGACATCCTCGCAGACAGAGGACAAGTTGACCCCGCGCCTGCTGGATCGTCTCTTTGTTCAGGGAGAAGAAAGCGGGCAGGTGGTCTGGATCTTTTTTACGGATAAAGGGCCGGGCGAGTCCTGGAGGCTGGCGGAGGCGGAGGCCTCGCTTCGGCCTCGGGCCCGTCTTCGGCGGCAGCGGCACCGCGGCCCGGACGACCTGGTGGATACCTTCGACATACCGGTCTACGAGCCCTATGTGGAGGCTCTGCGGTCCTATGTCCGCCGCATCCGTCACCGCTCCCGCTGGCTGAACGCGGTATCCGTGGAAGCCAGGGGCACGAGCCTGGCCGAGCTGGCCGTCCTGCCGTTCATCCGCCGGATCGACGTGGTGAGATTCTCTACTTGGCGAGAATCCCCACCACCGGGACCTTTGTCTCCGCAGGGCCCTCGGATCGGCATCCAGGCCGTACATGCTCTCGACTACGGCGGGTCGCTCAACCAGCTGGAGCTCATAAATGTCCCTGCCATGCACGACATGGGGTACAGCGGTAAGGATGTGCTGATCTGCATACTGGACAACGGGTTCAACACACTCGACCACGAGGCGCTGGACCACCTGGACATCTTGGCCACCTGGGATTTCGTCAACAACGATCCTGTGGTGGAGGACCAAGAGGACCAGATGGGGACCGGCAATCACGGGACAGCCACCCTCAGCACCCTTGCCGGTTACCACCCGGGAAAGCTGATCGGACCGGCTTATAACGCCAGTTTCATGCTGGGAAAAACGGAGAACACCGAGTGGGAGCGCCACGTTGAGGAAGACCACTGGGTGGCCGGGGCCGAGTGGGCCGACGAGTATGGCGCTGACATCATCAGCAGCTCCGTGGGCTATTTCTACACGTTCACACACGACGAAGAAGGCTACACCTGGGAAGATATGGATGGGGAAACGACCATCGTCGCTCAGGGGGCCAACATCGCCGCGGGACGGGGGATCCTGATCCTGAATTCCGCCGGAAACCAGGGGGACCGGCCGTACCCGGGCAATTCCCTGATCTCGCCGGCGGACAGCGCGCTGGTGCTGGCCGTGGGTGCGACCAACTCAGCGGGAGTTCGAGTGGATTTCAGTTCCGTCGGTCCTTCCTTCGACGGGCGCATCAAGCCCGATGTGATGGCCCAGGGTGCATCCGTCGTCTCCGCGCTCCCCGGCGCCGTCGATGAGTACGGCCTGGTGCAGGGGACCTCCTTCTCCTGTCCTCTGGCTGCCGGTGCCGCCGCCCTTATCCTCGAGGCCCGGCCCGAATGGACCAACCTGGAGATCATGCAGGCTATGAGGCAGACGGCCAGCAGGGCCAACAGTCCCGACACCAAAAACGGGTATGGATTGGTGAACGCCCTGAAGGCCATATCCCATGCACCCACTGCGTTCTATCCGCCGGATAACTTCCGGACAACCCGCCTCAATAACTACTACATCTTTTTCTACCAGGGCGTGGACCGGCTGGAGTGGGACGAAAATCCCCTTAACACCATCCCGGTCAAAAGCTACCGAATCTACACCCGCCCTGTCGGCGGCCCAAACCTGGCGTTCGAACTGATCGCGGAAGTGGATTCCGATACATTCGTGTATGAAAGGCGGGGCCTGGAGCCCCAGGATACATACGGGTACAAGATCACCGCGGTCGATGAAGAGGGCAACGAAAGCGTACCGGCATTCACCACGAAACAATAGGGGACGATCATGAAGAGAACGACGCTTGCTGTTTTGCTGATAGCGATTACGGCCGGAAGTGCGGCGGCCCAGGTCCAACTGGGTCTGCGCACGGGCCAGTACTCGATCTTTGATTCGGATATCCGGGACGTGTACGGCAACGCATGGATCTTCGTTCCCTTCGTCCGCATAACCTCCACCAGGACCCCGCTGGCCATCGAATTCTCCTACGAGGGAGGCTACAACCAGAGCGCTCGCATCGGGCTCTACGACGAGATGAGCACGCTGAAGCTGTACGGGCTAGAGGTGTCCGCCTACGCGTGGTACCGATTCGGGATCGTGGTTCCCTACCTGAAGATGGGGATCGGGTACTACTTCTACAAACAGGAGATCGATAGCGAATTCGTCGACAAGAAGGTGCATGGCAGCGACCAGAGGATGCTCTTCGCCGCCGGGCTGGACATCGATCTGCCCAAAGGCTTTTATCTGACCGGTGAGGTCAAGTTCGTTCCCTGGATCGTGGCGCCGTACGGCCTTGATGTCGATCTGGGAGGTCTGCGCTACCTGGCGGGTATTGGCTACGGCTTCGACTTTAGCTTCAAGAAGAAGGTCAAGGATATCGAATAACCCAAGCTCCTGAGTTATTCATAAGAGTTGCCGATCTTAACTGTCGCATAAAGGAATATATTTATCTTTTATCGGCAACTCTTACCCTCCGGGCGAACCGATCTCACAGCATCGGCTTTGTTGTAGCTCACTCGCAGTAGTTCACTACAGCTTCATGAGCCACTTCCTAGTCGCTGCACTAATCTCCACTCGTGAATGATCCAGGCGCATGTATGCGGTAATATCGTCTACGGATATCAGGGTCGACAAGCGGGATTCAAGGTGATATGATTTATGAGCCTCGCTGCAAGGAATCGTGATGATCAAAGCCGTGACCCTTGACTGCTGGAACACTCTAATCGTGGATGATGACCAGCGCGCCGAGAAGATGAAGGCCTACTTCCGGGCCATCTTTGAAGAGAACAAGATCTCCCTGATCGACGAGGACATCAATACCATATTTTCCGACGAGCTGGTCCTGTTCGAGAACTACGTGGTCAGTCACCGGAAGACCCCCAACGCCCGAGACCGTGCCGAGACGGTGTTCCGCCTGGCCGGGATCGAACTCCCGGAGGAACGGCTCCTGCGTGTGGCCCACGACTGTGACCATATGGCCCTGGAAGCCCGCCCCCCGCTGGTTCCGGGAGTGACGGAGACGCTCGAGAGCCTGGCCGAATCTCATGTCCTGGGCGTGATCTGCAACACGGGCTTTCATGGGGCATCCACGCTCCGGGAAATACTCTCGGGACACGGGCTCCTTCCGTTTTTCCGACATCTGACCTTCTCGGACGAGGCCGGAGTGGCCAAGCCCCATGAACGCATCTTTCAGCTGACACTGGAAAAGCTGGGCGCACGCCCGGATGAAACCGTTCACGTGGGCGATTCGGAACCGGCCGACATCGCAGGGGCCAAACTCGCCGGCTTGCGCACCGTCCTGTTTACCGGGGTCAACGGACGATATGCCGAGGAAAACACGGCCCATGCGGTCATCGATTCGTATGCGGACCTGACCGGCGTCCTGAAGTCGCTGGATGCCCGATAAATCACCCCTGATTTCACCCTTGGAGGCGATTGCCGCCTGTGCGGGATAACCCTATAATTCTGAGTGTTGAAGAGGGGCAGTCTACCGGGTGGCGCCTTGACAACTTGGGGCTTTCCCTTTAGACTTTGCCGCCTATGAATAGAGACAGAATGTGAGTCGCATGCGATGCTTGCACAGGATCACAGCTTTTTCACTTCTCCTGCTCCTTCTGCTGCCGGCAGCCGCCTCGGTCGCCAAAAAGGAGCTCATCGTAGCCGCCCACTATGCGCCCTGGTACCGGGGAGCCGGACCCGAGGGCAATTGGAGTTTCAGGCTGGGGAGCCGGAACATCCAGACCGCCTACAAACCGCTCCTCGGCTACTACAACAACCTTAATCCCTCTGTGCTCAACCAGCACATCACCTGGGCCAAGAATTACGGGATAAACACCTTCATGATCGAGTGGAACGGCCAGGATACCTACGAGTTCTACAGCCCGCTGGATATCTCCATGCAGGCGTTCGTCCAGAACCCGAATTTCAAGGAGATCGACTTTTTCCTCGTGTATTCCCTGATCTCGGGGCTGAAACGACCCAACGATCCGCCCTTCACTCCGGTGGATCTCAACAAGTCCCGGGTCATGGATAAACTGTTATCGGATTTCCGCTATGCCGGCCGCTATTACATGAAGCGGGGAAATTATCTGAAGATACACAAGCGGCCCGTGGTCTATCTCTGGTCCGTGCCCCTGACCAAGGGCAGCCTGAAGAAAGCCGTGAAACGGCTCCGGAACGTCATCAAGGCCGAAACCGGCCAGGATCCCTATCTCATCGCCGATGTGGTCGCCATGTACACCGATCCGGACCCGAGCATGACCAAACACTTCGATGCGGTCATGCCGTATCTGATGCTGGAGGTCAACGGCTATCCCCCCCAAAGCTACAAGCTCAAAGATTCCATCGACACCGTGACGGAGCGATACCGATATTTCAATTATGTCTGCCAGGACCTGGAGGTCGACTTTATTCCGGCCGTTTTTCCCGGGTTCGACGCCGTGGGCGCACCCTGGTGTTATGAAGGGAACGACAGCCTGTCCACCCCCACTGTCAAACGCACGACCTCTAGCTTCAAGTCCCTGGTCACCCAGGCGAAGTCCTTTGTCGACAAGAACGTCAACATGCTCTATGTCACGTCCTGGAGCGAGTGGAACGAGGGCACCAACATCGAGCCCTCCGTGCAGTTCCGGCACAAATACCTCAAAGCGCTCAAAGCCGGCCTCGAAAGTGAGGCCTCCGAGAAGCCGGCGCGCAACCGACTGAAGTTCAAGTTCAGACGGGTCGTCGACCTCCCGGGGAATGACGACCGCAAGCTGGGGGCGTCCTTCCAGTTGGTCGAATTCCTGGACGCAAATCTGAATCCCCTGCTCACACTCGACATCGGTACGGATGAGGTCCGCAAATCCATGGGCTGGGGGTGGTACGGCAATGAGTATGATCCCTCCTATGAGGCCACCTTCTGCTGGGCGGGGAAAAAGGAGAGACTGGCCACCCTGTACATAAATGTGCCGGCCCAGTCCAAGTACCTCAAGGTCATCATGAGCGGGGTCGAGAACCAGATGACCACCATCCACCTCGATGACCGCTGGCTCACGAACATCCAGACCAACTTGCCCTACCGCTGGTCCCAACACCTCCTCCTCATCAATTAAATTTGGGATCACTTGATCAATGCCCGGAAGCGAGGGTCCTTGCGGATGGATTGGAATGCGGGATAAATGAGGAGATAAAAGGGGTCGGAATACCCGGATTCGAGAACCTCACTCAGGGTCTCCAGGGCCTTCTCTGGCTGATCGGTGAGTGCATAAATTTCGGCCAGGTACACCTTCGCCCCGGTATCGATCGGGCCAAAGGAAAACGCCTGCTCGAGATATCGATCGACATTCTCCCGGCTGCCGCCAGCGAGCTCGAGCTTGGCCGTCAGGAGCGGCACCCAGGCCTGCCGGGAGACATTCTCTGTCTTTGCCTCAAGGTCCTTCAGCCCTTCCCCAGCCGCTTCACGGGCGGCCGCAGGATCGCCGGCCTGCAAGAGAGCGTAGGCCAGGTCGAAGCTCGCCAGGGGGAGATAACCCCGCATCCTGTCCTCTCGAATAAGTTTGTGTACGTCTTTATAGAGAGGGACGGCCTCGCCGGCCCTACCCATAGCCAGGAGGATATAGGCCAGGTTGGGGAGGCCGTAGGGGTGCCGGGGCTCGATCTCCAAACATTTTTTGTAGGCCGCCGCCGCCTCTTCAAACCGTGCCTGTGCGGCCAGGGTATAGCCCAGCATGTGCTGGAGGAGCGCGGTCTCGGGACCCAGGTTCACAGCCCGTCGCGCAGCGTCCTCTGCGGCCTGAGGGTCTTTTCGGAAAAACAGATGAGTCCAGTAGAGGTTAGATAAGGGAACGGTGTTTCGGGGAGCGACCACAGCGGCCTTCTCGTACATCACCACGGCTTCATCCACACGGCCGAGGGACCTCAGGATCATCCCCGAATTGTTGTAGGCCTGCATGGTGTCCGGGAAGAGTTCCGTGATCAACCGGTACTCGGCCAGCGCCCCAGCAAAGTCCTCCTCGACGAACTCCCTGTGCACGGCCTTGATCAAAAGCAGCTCTTTTTGAGAAATGTCCTCAGCGTCCGCCAGGGCCTGGTTGAGCATCTCCTTTCCTTTTTCCTTCTGATCCAGCCACTGGATGAGGAGCAGACCCAGCGTACTTCTGGCCGAGGCAAAGTGAGGATCCTTATCCAGGGCGAGCTCGAGAAAGACCGCCGAATCTTTGTACTTCGCCTCATGCCATTTCTCCAGCCCCAGGGAGAGGTACTGGAGGGCTTCCCAGGATGAGGTGGTGACCTGCGCTATCGTCTTATCCGCCTCCTGGATGGACGCCAGTGACTCCCCCAGTTGGGACCGCAGCCGGCTCGACAGGCTGTCGATGGCTTTGAGCAGCACCTCCTCGCGGCTCTGCGCTCTTACGCGTATGCGGTCCACATGCCGTTCCCTGGCGGGATCGATGATAATGGCATGCAGCTCGTAGGCCTCACCGGCCGCCAGGATCCGGGGGAGGATGAGCGCTCTGATGCCGGCGAAGCGGCAGATATCATAGCCGAGCTGTTCGTCGATGCGCGATGAGGGATTCAACTTCATCAGGCGCAGCGTCTCCGCGACCTGGCCTTTGTCAAATACCCGTGCATAGGGCGACTGCTGCAGGTCCGCCTCGATGGCGGTCTTCAGAGCAAGGTCGAAGACCTCGTCTCCTGTCTGGTTGTCCACATCGGCGACCAGCAGTCTGTCGTGTTCATTGAATGCCAGGCCCGGGCGGGTCAGCGCCCAGAGGACCAGCAGCAGGGCAAAAAGCACCATCCCGGCGGCTGTTCCGGCCAGCACGTATTTGACGGTCCTGCGCTTCCTCTGGCGGATGCTTTCGACCGGCATGCCGGAACTCAACTGGAGCTGCACCCGCCCCACAGCCTCTGCCAGCTCGCCGGCTGAGGCGTACCTTCTTTCCGGGTCCTTCTCCAGCGTCTTCTTGACGATCTCTTCGAGCTCGAATGGAAGCCTCGTCCTGCCGGCGTCCAAGGGTACCGGCTTTTCGTTCAAGATCGAATAGACGACGGCCGTTTCCTTTGCGCCTCGGAAGGGAAGCTCGCCGGTCAGCATTTCGTACAGGACCACCCCCAGGGACCAGACGTCGGTCCTCTGGTCGACCTCGTCGCCTCGAGCCTGCTCCGGCGACATGTAGGCCGCCGTGCCCATGGTGGTGCCGGACCGGGTGATCTTCGTCTGGTCACCCAGTTTCGCCAGCCCGAAGTCGACGATCTTGACCGTCTCGTCCTCCGTGATTAGGATGTTGGCTGGCTTGATGTCGCGATGGACGACCCCCATGGCGTGGGCCTTGGCCATGCCCTCGCATGCCTGGCGAAAGAATCCCACCGCCTTGTCGAGCGGGATCGGACCGTTGCGGATCTTGATCTTGAGGCTTTCTCCATGATAGCAAGCCATCGCGATGAACATGCGCTCCAGGTCTTCCCCGATCTCGTGGACCGTGCAGATGTTGGTGTGGTCGAGCTGGGACGCGGCCTGGGCCTCGTGCACGAACCGTTCCCTGGCCTCGCGGTCGCGGGTCAGCTCTTGAGGCAGGAACTTGAGGGCCACCCTGCGCTTGAGTTTGACGTCCTCGGCTTCATAGACGACCCCCATGCCGCCTCGACCCAGCTCGCGGACGAGTTTGTATTTGCCCGCGATGATCCTCCGGGGAATGGACCTCTCCTCAATCACGGTCTTGGTAATATGCTCATCTTCCTGTTGGGCAAGCTTGCCGCCGCATTTGCCGCAGAAAAAGGTGTCGTCCGGGTTATGTTGTTTGCAGTGCGGGCATCTCATCGCCGTGTCCCTATGTGTGAGCGTGGTCTTAAAATAATACCCATGTCTGTCAAAGTCAACCTCTGGGATGCCGCGGCATCCGTGTCCTCCGATTTTTCTAAGACAAACCTATTTGATTCCCGTACAATAGCATCTTAGTAAAGCCGCAGGAGGAATAATGAAGAAGAACAGCAGCATCGATCGCAGGCGATTCTTGAAGACTTCCACCCTGGGAATGATCGGAGCCGGCATGGCTGCCCGTGGTGGCCTGGCGAAGCCTGAGCAGGAGGAGCCGAATCCCCAGGGCAAGATCAAGGAGTACCGCGTGCTGGGGCGGACCGGCTTCAAGGTTTCTGACCTGGCGACAGGCACCATCCAGGATGAGGGGCTTCTGGCCGCCGCCCTGGATGCCGGCTTCAACTATATCGATACGGCCGAACAGTATCCCGGCCACCACAAGATCGTGGGCAATGCCATCAAGGGCCGCGACCGGAAGAAGCTCTTTATCTCATCCAAGATCCTGCTGGAGGGGGAGGTCACCAAGGAGGACATCCTCAAACGTACGCGCAAGGCCCTCGAGGAGATCGGGACCGACTATCTCGACTGCATGATGATGCACTTCCCAACCTCAATCGAACAGCTCAAGACCCCGGCCTGGCACGAGGCCATGCAGCAGCTGAAGGCCGAGGGGAGGATAAAACACACTGGTGCATCCCACCACGGCTCGTTCTGGTTCCAGGGGCCGGAGACATCCATGGGGGAGATACTCCTGGCTGCGGCCGAGGACGGGCGCTATGATGTTTTCCTTATGACCTACAATTTCCTCCAGATTGACCAGTCGGCAAAGGTGCTGGAGGTGTGCAAACAGAAGAACATCGGGGTGGCCCTCATGAAAACCTCGCCCATAACGACCTTCAACAAGATCAAGGCGGGTGCCGATCGGATCAAGAAGCAAGGGAAAGAGGTGCCTCCCCTTTACAAGGAAGGCGTGGAGCGCTACACCCAGATGCTGGAGCAGGCCGGGCCCTCGGTCAAGAAATTCAA
>JAUXEH010000004.1 GCA_030620655.1 Candidatus Aminicenantota bacterium
ATTAAATACCTCTACAAGCACGAACCGGATCAACCTGGTTCCGAGAAGGGGCCAGTCCCGACCGACGCTAAAAGCCAGGAATGACTCTCCCGAGGATTGGAATCACTCTCGGGGACCCCGGAGGCATAGGCCCGGAAGTAACCCTTAAGGCCCTGGCTTCCCCCCAGCTGCCTGACGCCGAATTCGTCCTTTTCGGGGCGCGATCCGTCATCCTCAGCGAATCCGATCGGCAGGGTCTGTCCTCTGTGCTCAAGCGACACCCGATTGAAGACGTGGATCCCTCGCGGGGATCGTTCAGAACGGGGAAACCATCCGCAGAAAACGGCATGGCTTCCTTTGCCTGTGTGGAGCGGGCTGTTGAGGCAGCCGGCAAGGGCTTCCTGCAGGCGGTGGTAACAGCCCCGGTTTCCAAGCATTCCTGGAGGCTGGCGGGGGTCACCTGGGCCGGGCACACTGATTACCTGGAGCAGCTCTGGCCCGGGGCCATCATGTCTTTTTTTTCCGAGAGGCTGAACCTGGCCCTGTATACCCATCATCTCCCTCTTCGGGAGGCGCTTCAGAGGGTCAGGAAAAGGCCGCTGCAGGATTTCCTGCTGCGGCTGTTCAGGCAGGTCGTTCCGATCCTGGGCCGCGAGCCCGAGCTCCTGGTCTCCGGCCTAAATCCGCATGCGGGAGAAGCCGGGCTGCTGGGAACCGAGGAACTGGATGAGATCATACCCGCCCTGGAGGCGGTGCGGGCTGCAGGGGTGCCGGTCTCCGGCCCGCATCCACCCGATATCGTATCCCGGATGGCCCTGGACCGGCCCGACCGCCTGCTGGTTTCCCTGTATCATGACCAGGGCCTGGTGGCCTTCAAGCTGATCGCTTTCGACACGGGCGTCAACGTGACACTGGGGCTTCCTTTTGTCCGCACATCTCCCGATCACGGCACGGCCTTCGACATCGCCGGGAAAGGGGAGGCCGATCCCCGCAGCATGCTGGCCGCCCTGCAGTTGGCCCACCGCTTCGTGGGCGCCTCTCGCTGAGCGGCAGCCGCACAAGCGCCCGGGAAGGATAGAACAACATGAAGATATGCACCTACAACGTCAATTCCATCCGGGCACGTAAGGACCTGGTGCTGCAGTGGCTGGATCACAGGGGCCAGGACCTCGACATCCTCTGCCTGCAGGAGCTCAAGGCCGAAGACGAGTTTTTCCCCTTCCCAGATTTCGAAGGGCTGGGCTATGCCTGCGCGGTGTCCGGCCAGAAGGCCTACAACGGAGTCGCCATCTGCTCCAAGCCTCCTCTGGAGGACATACGGAAAGGGTTCGGAGACGCGGCCTGGGACGAACAGAAGCGTTCGATCGCAGCCCGGATATCCGGCCTTACCCTGTATAACCTTTACGTCCCGCATGGAGGCGAGCGGGGCCAGGACAAGTTCATCTTCAAGCTCGAGTGGTACCAGCAGCTCATCCGTCATCTCGAGCAGAATCACACGCCTGATGATCCTCTGCTGCTGGTGGGAGACTTCAACGTGGCCCACGCCGACATCGATGTGTATTCCGCGGAGGCCCTGTCCGGCAGCATCGGCACGATGCCCGAAGAGCGGGAGGCATTCTCCCGCCTCCTGGCCTGGGGGCTGACGGATGTCTTCCGCACACTGCATCCCGAGTCCCGCCAGTTCACCTGGTGGGGCTACATGGGGGGCGCCATCTGGAGGGACGAGGGCATGCGCATCGATTATGCCCTCGCCACAGCCCCGCTGCTCGAACGGGTCAAAGAGATCGGCGTCGACCTGTGGCCCAGGAAACGGCGCAGCCCCACCCCCTCCGACCATGCCCCGCTCTTTATCACCCTGGATGTGTCCTGACATGAGATACCTCAGATATCGATCACCGGAAAATTCCCAGTACCGAGAGGAAGAGCATGAGTAAGACCATCACCTATGTCGTCCTGTGGATCCTGATCGCCTCGGGCATCGCGCTCGGTGTGATGCTGACGTTCCCGCCGGAGAAACCCGCCGCCATATCGCTCAAACAGTTTTCTGTGGAAAACCAGAGGGCCCATCTCAGGCAGATGGCACAAGCCCCCCATCCCCTGGGAACAGCCGAGCACGGGAGGGTAAAAGAGTACATCCTGGCAGAGCTTCGAAGGCTCGAGCTCACACCCGTTGTGCAGCGGGAGAGATGCTCGAACTCCTGGGAGAACGGCCATGCCCGTATCGCCTGGGTGGAAAACCTGATGGTGCGCATCCCCGGCCGGGACAGCAGCGGCGCGATCCTGCTCATGGCCCATTATGACTCCGTCCCCGACGCCCCCGGCGCCAACGACGATGGCGCCGGCGTGACCGCCATACTTGAGATCCTGCGTATCTTGACCGTGAGCGCACCCGTGAAGAACGATGTCATCGCCCTGATAACCGACGGGGAAGAGATCGGCATGTTCGGCGCCCAGGTGTTCTTCGAGAGGCATCCCTGGGCACAGGACGTGGGAGTGGTGCTCAACCTCGAGGCGCGGGGATCCACCGGGGTGTCCTACATGTACGAGACCGGCCCCAACAACGCCTGGCTGGTCAGGGCCTTCGCCCGCAGCGCCTCCTCTCCGGTCGGGAACTCCCTCACCCATGCCATATACCAGTCTATGCCCAATGACTCGGACTTCACGCTCGCCAGGTCTGCGGGCATCCCAGGCATGAATTTCGCTTACATCGACGGCTGGCAGACCTACCACACTCCCCTGGACAACCTGGATCACCTGGACGAAAACACTCTATACCACCACGGGTCCAGTATCCTCGAGCTGGTGAACAGCCTCTCGAGCATGTCCCTGGACACGCTTCCCCCGGGGGATGCCGTCTACTTCAATCTTTGGAGACCCTGGCTGATCTCCTACCCGTCAGCCTGGGTCTGGCCGCTCACGGCCCTGGCGCTGGCTCTGTTCGCGGGAACCCTCCTGTTCGGATTCTGGAAAAGGCACCTGACCGGCCGGGGGATCCTTCTGGGATTCGTCGGCCTGGGTCTGTGCAGCGGGGCCGCGGTGGGGGTCGCCTTTGCCCTGGAACACGCCGCCCGCGGTCGTTTCGCCGCCGCCTATCCGGTCATCTCTCGATACCCGGATTTCCGGCACATCTTTCTCTTCGCTCTGCTCTGTCTGACGTTCTCCCTGTTTTTCCTGTTCTTCAGGTGGGCCAGGCGCTGGGAAGACACGCCGTCCCTGGCCGCCGGTGCCGCCATCTGGTGTGCCCTGGGCGCGGTCGCCGTGACCCGGTTCCTGCCTCAGGGAAGCTTCCTGATAACCTGGCCGCTTCTGTTCGCCGTTTTTTCCCTGTGGGTAATCCTGGCCCACGACGAACCGGACAAGGTGTCCGTCGCTCAGGTATTCCTGATGGGGATCCTGGCGCTGCCGGCCCTGATCCAGTACAGCATGTTTTTCATCGCCTTCAACACCGCCTTTCGTCTGAGTCCCCTGTCCGTCCTCATTCCCGGGCTCATGCTGGGCCTGTTGACCCCCGCACTGGCGGCCTACCGGGAGAAGGCCCTCTCGGTTACGGGTGTCCTGTTCCTCGTCTTGGCCCTCGCAGCCGCCGGGTTCGGGCTCTTCGGCCTGCCTGTAAACGACCGCCCGCTGCCGCAGACCGTGTTCTATGAGGTCGATGGGGAGTCCGCCTTCCTGAGCGTCTATGAAAGAACCCCCTGGACCTCGAGCTTTATGGAGGCCGGGCAGGAGGAACCATTGTCGCCGCTCTACCCTCTACGGGGGACGGTGCTGCGCCGATCCCACTCCCGGCTGCCACTCTCCGCTCCCAGGCTCGAGTCAGGGGCCGTTTCTCTGGCGGGAGGGCGGTCGATCCGGGAACTCAGGGTCTCGTCGCCGCGGCGGGCGCCCTTAGTGAGTCTTCTCCTGGCGAGCGGTGAGCCGTTCACGCTGCAGATGGGGGCGGAGGAAGAAAAAATTTTCTCCGCCATCCGGGCCGAACAGGAAGCCGATGCGGGGAAGCCCCACCGGCTCCTGCTCTACTTCTTTGGCATGCCCGAACAGGGAATCCGGCTCAGGCTGGAGGCCGAGGGGGCCGGCCCGATAGAGGTGGAATGCGCCGACCTGTCCTATGACCTGCCCCGGGGTCTCGACCTCCCCCCTTGTCCTCCCGACATCCTCCTGCACCCCCGCACTCTGGCCCACAGTCGGACACGTCTCCCGGGGATCAGTAATCCGAGGTCATGATAAAGAGCGGTTTGTAGTGGAAGCTTTTGTAGTAGGGCCGCAGGCGCTCGGTGTTGTAGTATTTAGTCACATCCACCACCTTCTTCCTGCTGGTCACCACATCGATGGGAACGTTGTCGTACTGCCCTTTGCGCAGGCAGACCATCCGCCCGCTGGTACCGTCCATTATCAGGTCCAGGGCTAGGTTGCCGAACGCCATGGGAACGATGGAATCGATGGCGTCGGGGTTCCCACAGCGGACCAGGTAGCTCAGCCGCTGGCTTATGACGTTGAGCTGACGCCCCTGATTGAAGCGAGGGGAAAGCTCTTTCAGCCGCCGGGACACCAGGTCGCCGATCCCCCCCAGCTTCTTGTGGCCGTACATGTCTTTATCGTGTGCCTCGAATACCATCTCCCCTTCATCGAATATGGCGCCCTCCGAAACCAGGACAACGGAGTAGTGGCTGGGATTTGTCTTCCGGTCGTTAGCCAGCAGCTCACAGAGTTTCGCGATGTCGAATTTGTGCTCGGGGATGACACAGCGGTTGGCCGCACCGGCCATGGTGGGCAGCAGGGCCGTGAAACCGGCATAGCGGCCGAAGACCTCGATGACCAGGAACCGCTCATGCGAACCGGCCGTGGTCCTCAGCGCGTGGGTCATGCTGATCGTCCGAGTGACACAGGTGCTGAAGCCGATGCAGTAATCTGTTCCCGGCACGTCGTTGTCCATGGTCTTGGGGAACGCGATCACCTTGACCCCTTCCTCATGCAGCCGGACCCCGTAGCTCAACGTGTCGTCGCCGCCGATGGGGATGAGATAATCGATCCCCAGGTAATCCAGGTTTTTCAAGATCTCGGGGGTCAGGTCGTTGTAGCTGTCCTTGAAGGTATCACGAAGATGGCCCGGGACATTGATGGCGGGCACATGGCTGGGGCGGGTGCGTGAGGTGTGCAGGAACGTCCCGCCGGTGCGGCCCACCTTGTTCACGACCTCTTCGGTCAGGACCTGGTAAAAGTCCTCATGGGGCGCGTCTTTGTCCCGGATCAGGTCGGTCAAACCGGCCCAACCGCGGCGGATGCCAATCACCTGGTAGCCCTCGCGTACGGCCCGGATGGTGATGGCCCGTATGG
This sequence comes from Candidatus Aminicenantota bacterium, assembly GCA_030620655.1. Taxonomy (GTDB): domain Bacteria; phylum Acidobacteriota; class Aminicenantia; order Aminicenantales; family Aminicenantaceae; genus JAUXEH01. Next base: position 5,311 of record JAUXEH010000004.1, read on the forward strand.
CGGGATTCAGCCCCGGGACATCTCCTCCCCCGGTCAGGATCCCGATGATGCCTTTTTTCTTTTTGATGTTTGCCATGGATCTGTCCCCGTTTTTAATCTCTAAGCATGATTGTTCGATATCACCAGTACTAAGTACACTGTTGCATATATACTATTACTTATAAATTGTCATTGCGGGCATAATACGTCACCTAAATTACGAAGTAGAGCACTGAGGTAAGCCTTTCTCCGATTAATGCAATACCCTAACCATTATCGGATCCGATGTCAAACCAGCAGGGCCGCCGGCGCCGGACGGCAGGTGCCTCCCCGGGCAAGATGGATGAGCCCTGCCACCACTCCCAAGGCCGAATGGGTCGGGCTCTATGCCCTGCCCCTCCCGAAATCCGTCACGACTCTTCCCCCGGGGCTGGAGGGAGTCCGGATCGAGACGTGGGAATACGGTGAAGTCGCAGAGATCCTGCACATCGGCCCTTACAGCGAGGAAGCTGCCACCATCGAGAGGCTCCACCAGCACATCCTGGCGCAGGGCTACGAGATCGCCGGACCGCATGAAGAAGAATACCTCAAGGCCCCAGGCATGGGCAACACTCCGCCCGAAGAGTACCAGACCATCATCCGCTACTCGGTAAGAAAGAAGGAATAGCTCCCCTATACCCCAAGCTCAGTCTAGCGAAAGCGCTTGAGCTCGGCCTGCATCTCGCGGTCGCGGTCGCGCTCGCGGATGACTTCGCGTTTCTGGTGGGTCTTTTTCCCCCGGGCCAGGGAAAGCTCCACCTTGACCTTGTTCTTGTCGGATATGACGATCTGGGTGGGGACCAGCGTCAGGCCCTTTTCCTTGATCTTGCCCAGCAAACGCTTGATCTCCCTCCGGTGGAGAAGCAGCTTGCGGTCCCGCAGCGGCTCATGGTTGAGGCGGTTGGCCGGAGGATAGGGGCTGATGTGGCAGCTGACCAGGAAGACCTCTCCGGCGCGGATCTCGGCGTAGCTTTCCTTGAGGCTGACCCGCCCCTCCCGGATCGACTTGACTTCACTCCCCAGGAGGGCGATCCCCGCCTCGAAGCGCTCAAGGATCTCGTAATTGAAGTAGGCCTTTTTGTTTTTGGCGATGACCCTTATCCTGCCGCTCTTCATCTTTGTTTCGGCGTCTCTGCCGCCTCCCTTGAAAAAAATCCGTAACCTGGATAATTCATAAAACAGGGTATGGTGAGGGCGGTTTGGGAGGGTAGAAAAGGGCGGTTCAGGATCAGGGTCGGCTGTGACATCTTCGGAAGATCAGGAGTCCAAACTTGCGGACAGGTTCTTGTAGCAATCGGACAACCCATCGAGGAGCTGCTGCTCGATGTTTTCGGAGGAGGTCTCCATTACATCGGAGATCTCCGTGGCTAGCAGCTCTTTGGCCTTTTCCATCATCTTCTTTTCCCGGAATGAGAGAGGCTTGACTAGGCCCAGGTAATACAGGCTCTTGAGGACAACGGCCATGTCCAGGATGATTCCGGTCTTCATCAGGTTGACGTGCTCCTTGTAGCGGCTCTTCCAGTTCATGGAGACCTCGACCACACCGGTACGCATGAACTCATACACCACTGGGATGGTGTCAAGCGAGATCAGCCTCCGGATCCCGATCTCCTCGGCATTCGAGGAAGGGACCAGGATCTTGCTGTCATTGGCGAGGATCCTGAGATGATAGATGCGGAATTCTTGACCGAAATACTTCTCGTTCTGGATGTCTTCGACGACCCCAATCCCCTGGTTCGGGTAGATGATCTTATCACCGATCGAAAAGTTATCCATGAGGCAATATTATTATAGAACACATTGTCACTGAGAGTCAACATTCATTCTCGTTCGACCACATTCCCCCCCTCTATTCCCTTTAGGCGGGAGGCTGGGGTGGAACGATGGCGGGGGAGGGACGATAAACGCAGGGCGTGAAAGCGGAGAGGTGGGAGGGATCACCAATGGGGGAGGGACTGGAAGGCCTTGACATATAAGGGTTTGTTTATTACCATACATAATTCAACGACTGTTGCAGAGCTGGAAATATGAAAAGAACGTTTCAACCCAATAACCGAAAACGAAAAAAGAATCACGGCTTTCTTGTGCGAATGAGATCCAAGGGAGGCCAGCAGGTCATAAAAAACAGGCGTCAGAAGGGTAGAAAAAAACTTGCTGCCTGATGTCCGAATCCCTCCGGCCTCAAGAGAGGATAAGAAAACAAAGCGATTTTGCCAGGATCTATAAAAGCGGCGGTCGCTACAGAGGAAGATATTTCAATCTCGTTTTTCTCTCCAATGATCTGAACTATTCCCGGATGGCGGCGGTCGCCAGCAAAAAAGTCGGCAACGCCGTCAAGAGAAATAAGGTGAAGAGATGGATGAGAGCCATGTTCCGGCGGAACAAGGGTCTGCTGAATGCTTCCTCGGATCTGATCATGATCGCAAAGCCGGGAATGCCGGATTCGAACTGGAATGAGATCTTGGACGAATACATGAAGGCCGTTCAATTTCTGAATAAAAAAACTCGAGCTGTATGAAGACTGTGGCATTGGCCCTGATCAAGGGCTACAAGAAGCTATTATCCCCTCTGCTGGGAAACCACTGCAGATTCTTCCCCTCCTGCTCTGACTATACCTACCAAGCCATTGAAAAACACGGATTGCTGCGCGGAATCGTGATGGGGGCCAAAAGGCTCACCAAGTGTCATCCCCTGCATCCCGGCGGAGTCGATCCTGTGCCATAAAGGACTCGTAGATGGAAAAACGACTACTCATCGCTATCGTACTATCGATCGCCGTGCTGTTTACCTGGCAGCTCGTCTTTGTCAAAAAGCAGCCGATCGCACCTGTCCGGGACCTCCCGGTCGAGGCGAGACAGGTTCCGGAGTCAGCGCCTCAGCCGGTGCCTGAAGCGCTGCAAGAACAGGCGGAGGAGCTTACAGGCCGGACCGAAAGCCTTCCTGAGGCTGCCGGAGAACCCGTTTCCGGTGAGCAGGAACAGAAGGTCCGCATCGATACACCCTTCTACCAGGCCGTATGGAGCACCAAAGGCGGGGTGCTGACCAGCTGGAGGCTCAGGCAGCACACGGATGATGAGGGAAGGGACCTGGAGTTGGTATCCGGGGCGGCCAGGGAGCTCGGCCGCTATCCCTTCGCCATCCGGACCGATGACCCCGAGTTCGACCGCATGCTGAACGACGCCCTGTACCTGCCCTCTCGCCAGAGCCTGGAGCTTCAGGGCGGGGAAACTAAGGAGCTCCGCCTCGAGTATGCTGACGAGAGGGGCAACCGGATCCAGAAGATCATCACCTTCCGGGGAGAAGGATACGATATCGACCTCCAGGTCAACCTCTGGAAGAACGGACAGAAAATCGAGCCTTACATCGTGTGGGGCCCCCAATTCGGCAACCTGAACCCCGCCTCCCAGGGCAGCCGCATCGGCAGCTCTCCCGGCATCTCGGTATTATCCGGGACCAAGGTGTGGCGTCACGACGAGAGGAAGTACAAGCCGGAGGAGAACACCTACAATTTCGTAACCTGGGCCTCCTACGACGATCAGTACTTCATGGCCCTGCTCATCGCCTCTTCACAGAACAGCAGCGCGGTTTTTTCCCGGGAACAGATCAACGAAGGGCTCTCCTACTACTACCTGAACGTCAATTTCGTCCAGAAGGCCTATCTGGGCCCCAAGCAGTACGACCTGCTGTCCGACCTGGGTTATGAGGCCAAACGGGCGATCCGCTTCGGTCTTTTCGGCTTCATCACCGAGATCCTGTACGCCGGCCTCAAGGGCATCTACTCGGCCGTCCCCAACTGGGGCTGGAGCATCGTCCTCCTCACGATCATCATCAAGATCCTCTTTTTTCCCCTGACCTATCAAAGCACCAAGTCCATGTCCAAGATGCAGGACCTGCAGCCCAAGATCAAGGCCCTGCGCAACAAGTACAAAAAGGCCAAGCAGGACCCCGAACAGCGGCGGAAGCTCAACGAAGAAACCATGCGCCTCTACAAGCAGCACGGCGTCAATCCCGCCGGCGGATGCCTGCCCATGCTCATCCAGTTGCCCATATTCTGGGGCTTTTTCCAGCTGCTGCGGGTAGCCTTGGAGTTCCGCCACAGCCCCTGGATCCTGTGGATCGGAGACCTCTCGGTCAAGGATCCCTACTATGTCATCCCCGTCCTGATGGGGGTGACACAGTTCATCAGCCAGAAGATGACGCCCACCTCGGGGGACACCACGCAGCAGCGCATGATGCTCATCATGCCGGTCATCATGACCATCTTTTTTATCAGCTTCCCGAGCGGACTGGTCCTTTACTGGCTGACCAACAACGTGCTCCAGATCGGACAGCAGTACATCATGAACCGCTTCATGCATAAAAAAAAGAAGGAATCCCATGGAAAACCAAGAAAAAATTGACGATAAGCAGGAATTCAAGGGACGCAACCTGGAAGACGTCATCAGCCTGGCCGAACACGTCCTGAAGATCCCGCGGACCCAGTTCAGCTATGAGATCGTTGCAGAGAAGACCAAGCTTTTCGGGATCAAGACCAAGGAGATCGTTATACGGGCCTGGCCCAAAACAGCGAAAGACACAGAGCCGGTCACACGGTTTCTGGATGGCCTGCTGGCCCAGTATCCCCTGGATATCAAATACCACACCCGACGGAACCACGATATCCTGTTCATCATCTTCGAGGGCAAGGACAAGAGCCTCCTCCTGCAGAAAGACGGGGCCCTGCTCCTGGCCTTTCAACATATCCTGAACAAGGTGTCGCCTCAGAAGGTCCAGGCTGACTGTGACTTCTTCCGCAAGCGCAAGGAACAGGAGCTCCAAGATTATGTGCAGCACGTGGCACAGAGGGTGCGCGAGTCCGGGCGAAAAGAGATGCTTGATCCCATGAATCCCTATGAACGACGCCTTGTCCACATCGCCGTCAATAAGATCCCGGGCATATCCACCGAAAGCATCGGCGAGGGATTCCTCAAAAAGGTGAAGCTGTATCCCTCCAAGGGACGGCCCCGGCAAAAACGCTATTCCTAGGACCCGGAATCCGGCCCGGCACAGCCACAGAGTTGATATATTTGTTTTGTTATCAATATGTTACGAACCCGGATTATTCACGAGCCGAAAGGGTATAAAATGCTTATGAATAGTTCAGGCTAAATAATCCTCCTGGGGACAAAGAGGGATGTTCGAAGACACCATCATCGCCGTCTCCACACCGTTGGGCTATGGAGGCCTGGGGGTGGTGCGGTTGAGCGGCCCGCGGGCCCTTGGCATCTCCCTCGAGATCTTCCAGCCCAGGACACACCGCCGAAAGATTCCGCAGCGGCAGCCGATACTGGGCCACCTCATCGATCCGGGAACCAGAGAAGCCTTTGAGGAAGCCATGCTCACCTATTATCCCGGACCCCGTTCCTACACCACCGAGGACGTGGTGGAGATCAGCGCCCACGGCAGTCCGGTCCTCCTGGAAGAGGTCGTGCGGCTGGGTCTCGAGGCGGGGGCCCGTCATGCCCACCCGGGAGAATTTACGCTGAGGGCCTTCCTGGGAGGACGGATCGATATACTCCAGGCTGAGGCTGTGAACGACCTGATCCGGGCCGCATCTCTCAATCAGGCTAAGATATCCTGCAGGCAGCTGGACGGCAGCCTGTCCCAACGCGTCTCCGAACTGCGGCGGCGCATCATCCACATCCTCTCCCAGATAGAGGCCGGCATCGAATTCCCGGATGAGGGCCTCCGGACCTCGCCCCAGGTCATCGCCCGCGGCCTCCAGCGGTTGCTGGATACGGTCTCCCGCCTGATCGAGAGCTATGACCTGGGAAAAACCTTTCGCGAGGGCATCGTGCTGGCGGTCACGGGACGCACTAACTCCGGCAAATCCACACTCTTCAACCGGCTCCTGGGCCACGACCGGTCCATCGTCACGCCCTTCCCCGGGACCACACGCGATTACATCCGGGAGCAGATGAAGATAAAGGACGCTGTGTTTACCTTGATAGACACAGCCGGCATGGATAACGCCGCCCAGCCCATCGAAAAGGAGGGCATCCGCAGGGGAAGAGAGCTGGCTGCCAGGGCCGACGGCATCCTGCTGCTCTTGGACGCATCCCGTCTGGAAAACGAGGACGACCTGGCCCTGATCCGAAAATGCCGGGACAAGCGGACCATACTCCTCTGGAACAAGACGGATCTCCCCCGAAAAATCCGGAACGAACGGATCGAAGAAGCGGCAGAAGGGCTCCCTCAGCTGGAGATTTCGGCCCTGCAGGGGACCAACCTCCCTTTGCTCAAAGAGAAGATCCACAGCCTCTTTGTCCCGGACCGAAGTGGCGGAGACGAGGTCATCCTGCACCTCCGCCAGAAGCTGGTTCTGGAGGAGATACGAAAAGCCTTCGAATCCGCCCTGAGCGTCCTCGAGCAGGGGCATTCGGAGGAGGTTTTGGCCGAGGAGATACGCCCTGTCCTCCCCCTCATAGGCCAGCTGACGGGCGAGATCCGGGCCGACGACGTCCTGAAGGACATCTTCGGCCGTTTTTGCGTGGGGAAATAGACACCCATGGATGGAGAAACCCGCTTTGATGTGGTCGTGGTCGGTGCCGGCCACGCGGGATGCGAGGCGGCTCTCGCGGCCAGCCGCATGGGCCTCCAAACCGGCCTCATCACCCTCAACCTGGAGAATATCGCCCAGATGTCCTGCAACCCGGCTATAGGGGGGCTGGCTAAGGGCCACCTGGTCAGGGAGATCGATGCTCTGGGAGGCATCATGGGCCAGGTGGCAGACGAGACCGGGATCCATTTCCGCCTCTTGAACCGCAGCCGGGGCGGCGCCGTGCAGGCGCCCCGCGCCCAATCGGACAAGGCCCGGTACCGTAAGGCCATGCGGGCCATCCTGGAAAACGCTCCACGCCTCACCCTGCTGGAGGCGACCGTGACCCGCATCCTGCTGGAGGATGCTTCGGCCGCCGGCATCGAGCTCCTGGACAGCCCCCATATCCGGGCCGCGGCCGTGATTCTCACGCCGGGCACCTTCCTGAACGGGATGATCCACATCGGGCTGGAGAGCTATCCGGCCGGCCGGGCCGATGAACCCCCCTCCACTCATCTGGCCCAACACCTGAAGGAGCTGGGCCTGCCCGGATTCCGACTCAAGACGGGCACGCCCATGCGGCTGCACCGGGATACCATCGACTGGAGCCGTTTCACGCCGCAGCCGGGGGACGAGAAACCGGTCCCGTTCTCCTTCCGCACCACGCATGAGCTGAAGAACCGGGTCGTGTGCCACATCGGATACACCAACCCACAGACCCATGCCATCATTCGGGAAAACCTGAAGAAGTCCGCCCTCTACGGAGGCCGGATCACGGGTGTCGGGCCGCGCTACTGCCCCTCGATCGAGGTCAAGGTGGTAGAGTTCCCCCACCACAAGCGTCATCAGATCTTCCTGGAACCCGAAGGACTGGATACGGAAGAGATCTACGTCAACGGAATCTCTTCATCCCTGCCCCTCGAGACCCAGAAAGCGGTCCTCAAGAGCATCCCCGGCCTGGAGGACGTCCGCATCCTGCGGCCGGCATATGCCATCGAGTACGACGCCATACTCCCGACCGGGCTGCGTCCCACGCTCGAAACCCGGGGGATAGACAACCTATACCTCGCGGGTCAGATAAACGGGACCTCAGGCTATGAGGAGGCCGCCGCACAGGGGCTGATGGCGGGGATCAATGCAGCGCTGAAGATCAAGCAGCAGCCGCCTCTCATCCTGGGGAGGGAGGAGGCCTATATCGGGGTGCTGATCGACGACCTGATCACCAAAGGCGTCGAGGAGCCCTACCGGCTGTTTACTTCAAGGGCCGAATACCGGCTGCAGCTGCGGATCGACAACGCCGACCGGAGGCTCACGGAGTACGGCCACCGTCTCGGGCTCATCAAGCCGGAGGATTACGCTGGTTTTCTCAGGAAACAGGATCGGATACGCCTTGTGATGGATTGGCTAAAGGCAGAGAAGATAGACCCGGACGGCCGGGGAAAGATCACGCTCAAGGACTGGCTCAAAAAGCCGGAGGTGTTTCTTCGTTCTCTTAACGACGCAAGATCTCTCCCGTTGGAGCTTACAGAGGAAGAAACCCGGCACATCGAATCCGAGGTCAAATACGAGGGGTATCTCAAGAAACAGGCCAAGGAGATCGCCCGGATCGAAAGGGTCGACAGGGTGAAGATCCCACCCGGCTTGGATTATAAGATAATCCCGGGATTGACCTCCGAGGTCATCGAAAAACTGGAGCGGTCCGATCCTTCCACCCTGGGAGAGGCCAAGCGGACCCCGGGCATGACACCGGCCGCCGTGATCAACCTGCATATCTATCTCAAGCTTTCAGCAAAACCCCGCATCCGGAAAAAAATGCAAAAACCCAGTACAAATCGGGCCTGAACTGTGGTACAAATATATACTTGAACGACTAACACGGTGTTCCACGTGGAACACCAGGAACAGTTTGACCATTGAATAAGATCATCGCCATTGCCAACCAGAAGGGCGGTGTGGGCAAGACCACGACGGCCATCAACCTGGGGGCCTCCCTGGCCCTGAACAACAAACGGGTCCTGCTGGTCGATTTCGACCCGCAGGGTATGGCCACCACGGGACTCGGGCTGGAAAAAACCCCGGGGCGAGGGATATACCCGGCTCTCATGAACGGACAGCCCCTCATGGATCTCATCCAGACCACTCCCCTGGACAACCTCTACGTGTGCCCCAGTTCCCGGGAAATGGCGGGTTTCGAGGCCGAGGCCCATGACCTGGACTCCAGGGAGACCCGGTTGAAAGACGCCCTAGAGCGCATCAGGTCTAAATTCCATTTTGTGCTCATCGACTGCCCGCCGTCGCTGGGGTATCTCACGATAAACGCCCTGACGGCGGCCGACTCCATCCTCATCCCGGTCCAGACCGAATATTTTTGTATGGAAGGCATGCCGGACCTGTTCAACACCCTGGACAAGGTGCGCTCCTCTCTGAATCCCTCCCTGGCGATCGAGGGGATCGTGCTTACCATGTACGATGACCGGACCAACCTGGCCAGGCAGGTGGCGGAGGAGATTAGGCGTTCCCTCAGCGGGATCGTGTTCGAGGTCGTGGTACCCCGAACCGTCAGGCTGGCTGAGGCCCCCAGCTTCGGCAAGCCCGCTCTCCTCTATGACATCCGATCCAAGGGCGCTCAGGCGTACCTTAACCTCGCAACGGAGCTACTGCAACGATGAAAAAGAGAGCCCTAGGTAAAGGACTGGAAGCCTTCCTGCCCGAAGAATACGGCATCCTGAAGGAGGAGCGCTTCGCCGAACTGGATATCGAACAGCTCAAGCCCAATCCCGACCAGCCCCGTACCCACTTCGATCCGGTCGCGCTGCAGGAACTGGCCCTCTCCATCCGGGGAACGGGGATCCTCCAGCCCATGGTAGTGGTTCCCCAGGAAAACCACTACAAGATCATCGTGGGAGAAAGACGCTGGCGGGCCGCACAACAGGCAGGCCTTAAAAAGGTACCTGTGCTCATCCGGAACATGTCACAGGTCCAACAGTACGAGGCTTCCCTGATCGAGAACCTGCAGCGGGAGGACCTCAATCCCATCGAGATCGCCTCCGCCTACCAGAAGATGTCCGCAGACCTGGGTCTGAGCCAACAGCAGATCGCGGAAAAGGTGGGAAAGGACAGGGCCTCCGTAGCCAACTATATCCGCCTGCTGAGGCTCCCGGCGGAGATCCGGGAGATGCTCTCTAGGGACAAGCTCTCCATGGGGCATGCCCGGGCTCTGATCACGCTGGAAGACCCGGATGTGCAGCTGGAGTGCGCCCGCCAGGCCGCACGCAGGGGCCTCTCCGTCCGAAGCGTGGAAAAGCTCAGCCAGAAGCTGAGGACCGCACCCCGGGAGAAGAGCGGGCCGACCCTGGACCCGGACCTGCAGGCGGTCCAGGAGGAGCTCCTCCAACTCCTGGGCACCAAGGTCTCCATCTCCGGCAAGCCGGGAAAAGGGGTGATCAAGATCCACTATTTCTCATTGGATGATCTCAACCGCATCTATGAGGCAATCAAAGGAGCCATCTCATGAAAGAAAAAGAGAAAGAGAAAAGGAGAGAAATGGACGATACCAAGATTACGGGATTTTTTGACAAGGACACACACTTCAAGGGAGATCTGAGCTTCAAGGGATCGTTCCGTGTGGACGGGCACTTCAAGGGCACGATCAAGTCCGACTCCATCCTGATCGTCGGCCCGAACGGGAAGGTGGAGGCGGATGTGCAGATCGGCCACGCCATCATCGACGGACAGGTCAAGGGCAGCATCCATGCCAGGAACAAGGTAGAGATCCATGCCTCAGGGCGGGTGACGGGGACCATCATTTCCCCCAAGCTCGTCATCGAAGAGGGGGCCTTCCTGGAGGCCAACTGCCAGACCACGGACAAGATGCCTCAGACAGCTCCGGAAAAGAAACCGGAGGGGCCTCAGATCCCGACACCCAGGACCGAGATTTGAGACCGGCCCTGGGGGTCATCCCGGTCCGCTACGGCGCTCAGCGGTTCCCGGGGAAGCCCCTGGCCCCTATCCTGGGGCGGCCGATGGTGCAGTGGGTCTACGAGAGCGCCTGCCGGGCTACGCGCCTCACAAAACTGGTGGTGGCCACGGACGACAAGAGGATCCTGCAGGCCGCCAGGGATTTCGGTGCCGAGGCCTGCCTGACCTCCCCGGAGCACACCTCCGGCACGGAACGCGTGGCCGAAGCGGCGTCCCGCTACCATCTGCCGATCGTGATCAATATCCAGGGAGACGAGCCCCTGCTGAGAGGCGAGGCCATCGATCTGTTGGTAGAGGCGCTCCAGGATGAAACCGTGCCCATGGCCACGCTGGCCTATCCCAATCCCGACCTGTCCCGGATCGGGGACCCGAACGTCGTCAAGCTGGTTATGGATGCCGAAGGGTATGCCCTGTATTTCTCGCGCTCGCCGCTGCCGCATCAGGCCTCGGACTTCTTCTGGGAACATGTCGGGATCTACGGGTATCAGAAAGATTTCCTGCTGCGCTTCGGCGGCCTGCCGGAATCCAGGCTGGAGACCACGGAGAGGCTGGAACAGCTTCGGGCCTTGGAGCACGGATTCCGCATCAAGGTCCTGGAGACCCGATATTCGACCTTGAGTGTGGACACGCCGGAGGATATAATCAAGGTCGAAGACAGGCTGAAAGAAATGAGCGATGACGACTAAGTACATCTTTGTGACAGGCGGAGTGCTGTCGGCGCTGGGAAAAGGGATCGCCGCGGCGTCGATCGGCAGGCTGCTCGAACGCCACGGTTACAAGATCACCATCAAGAAATTCGATCCCTACCTCAACATCGACCCGGGGACCATGAGCCCCTACCAGCACGGCGAGGTGTACGTGACGGATGACGGGGCGGAGACCGATCTCGACCTCGGACATTACGAGCGCTTCACCTCCACGCGCACGTCCCAGGCCCACAACTGGACGGCGGGCAAGATCTATGAATCGGTCCTGAAGAAAGAGAGGGAGGGCGGATACCTGGGTAAGACGGTGCAGGTCATCCCCCACCTGACAGATGAGATCAAAGACGCCTTCCGAGCCGCCTCCGGGGAAAACGACATCGTCATCATCGAGATCGGGGGGACGGTGGGTGACATCGAGGGGCTGCCCTTCCTGGAAGCCATCCGTCAGATGCGGTTGGAACTGGGGACCGAAAACACCCTGTTCATGCACCTCACCCTGGTCCCCTTCATGAAGACCTCGGGGGAGCTCAAGACCAAGCCCACGCAACACAGCGTCAAAGAGCTCCGTTCCATCGGTATCCAGCCGGACATCGTTCTCTGCCGATCGGACCGTTTCATGGGCAAGGACCTCAAGGCCAAGATCTCGCTCTTCACCAACGTCCCCCTGGAAGCCGTGATCTCCGCCAGGGACGTGGACAACATCTATGAGATCCCGCTGCTGTTCGCCCGGGAAAACCTGGACGGGATCATCCTCAAGCTGCTCAACCTGCCGGCGAACTCGCGCAAACTGACACAGTGGAAGCGAATGGTCAAACGCATGAATTCTCCCAGGGATGAAGTGAACATCGCCCTGGTGGGCAAATACACCGGGCTGCAGGATTCCTACCTCAGCCTCAAGCAAGCCCTGATCCACGCCGGGACCGCCCACAACCTCAAGGTCAACTTCATGTGGATCGAATCTCAGGATATCGAAGAGGGTAGATCCGAGGTCGTCCTCAGGGAGGCGGACGGCATCCTGGTGCCGGGAGGTTTCGGTGTCAGGGGCATCTCTGGCAAGATCCAGGCCGTAACCCACGCCCGCACCCAAAAGGTCCCGTTTTTCGGGATCTGCCTGGGGATGCAGTGTGCCACCATCGAATACGCCCGCAACGTCGCGGGATTGGAGGGCGCCAACAGCACCGAGTTCGATAAGCACACGCCGCACAAGGTCTTCTTCAAGTGGCGGGAGCTCAAGGGGATCACCGACCTGGGGGGGACCATGCGCCTGGGCCAGTATCTGTGCCGGTTGGAGAAGGAGTCGCTGGCCCATCGTATCTACGGCCGGCGCAGCATCTACGAACGCCACCGCCACCGCTTCGAATTCAACCCGGCCTACGAGCAGAGGCTCTCCCAGGCCGGGCTGGTCATATCCGGGAAGAATCCGGAACACAACCTGGTCGAGATCATCGAGCTCAAGGGGCACCCTTGGTTTTTCGGATGCCAGTTCCACCCGGAGTTCAAATCCAAGCCCCTGCAGCCCCATCCGATCTTCAAATCTTTCATAGGAGCGAGTTATGCCCATCGTACCCAGAGAGATCGGGATAACGCCTGATCTCTGCGTCGGAGGATTCCAGACCTTCTTCCTGATCGCCGGCCCCTGTGTCATCGAGAGCCAGGAGCATGCCTTTTTCATGGCCGGGGAGCTCAAGCAGATCTGTGACGCGGCAGCCGTCCCGTTCATATTCAAGGCCTCGTATGACAAGGCCAACCGCTCCGCACTGGATTCATACAGGGGGCCCGGGCCGGAGGAGGGCCTGAAGATTCTGGGAAGCATCAGACATGAGCTGAAGATCCCGGTCCTGTCCGACGTCCATGAAACCTGGCAGGTGGAGAAGGCGGCCGAGGTCCTGGACATCATCCAGATCCCGGCCTTCCTCTGCCGTCAGACCGACCTGCTGTTGGAGGCGGCCCGGACCGGCAAGCCGATCAACATCAAGAAGGGGCAGTTCCTGGCCCCCGAAGACATGAAGAACGTGGTGGACAAGGTCCTAAGCCAGGGCAACGAGGACATCATCCTCACGGAACGCGGCACCTCCTTCGGATACCACAACCTGGTCTTCGATGTGCGGTCGGTTCCGATCATGAAGGAATGGGGTTTCCCTGTCTGCGTCGACGCCTCTCACAGCGTGCAGCGGCCGGGCGGGCGGGGAACGGCCTCCGGTGGGGACGCCGCCTTCATCCCACACGTGGCCCAGGCGGCCATCGCCGTGGGTGCCGACGGGCTGTTCCTGGAGGTGCATGATCGTCCTGCCAAGGCCCTGTCAGACAGCGCCAACTCGTTGAATCTAATAGATTTAAACGGGCTACTGGCTACGCTGCGCAAGCTGCGGCGTGCGGTCTTCCGCAGCAGGTGCTAGGCAGGAGGAACAAGATGGCTGTAACCAACGACGAGATCTTGCGTACTGGAAGACAGGTCCTCGAGATCGAGGCCGAAGCCGTCAAAAACGTAGCCCTGAGGCTGGATGACAGCTTTGTCCAGGCGGTCCGGCTCCTTTCCCGGGCCCAGTCCCGCGTGATCGTCACCGGCATAGGCAAATCCGGCCTGGTGGCGCGCAAGATCGCCGCCACCTTGGCGAGCTGCGGAACACCTTCCATGTTCGTCCATCCTGTCGAGGCCGGACACGGCGACCTCGGTATGATCGTCAAGAAAGACATCATGCTTGCGGTCTCCTACAGCGGAGACACACGGGAGATGGTGGAGCTCCTGGATTTCGTCAAACGGATCGGCGTCAAGCTGATCGGGATAACGGGCAACCAGAGATCGAAGCTGGCCCGGTACAGCGATGTGGTGCTGGAGGCCAGGGTGGAAAAGGAGGCCGAGCCCAGCGGGGTGGTCCCCACCGCCAGCACGACCGCGGCCCTGGCCATGGGGGATGCCCTGGCCGTAGCCCTGATGCGGGTCAAGGACTTCACCGAACATGACTTCGCCTTTTTCCATCCCAGGGGGGAGCTGGGCCGGAAACTCCTCAAGATCAAGCATCTCATGCACAAGGGACGCCAGGTCCCGAAGGTTTATCGGGACGCGCCCATGTCCGCGGTCCTGCAAGAAATGTCGGATAAGAAGCTCGGCATGACCTGCATCGTGGACAGGGAGCAGAACCTGATCGGGGTCATCACCGATGGCGACCTGCGCCGGAAGCTGCAGGAGTTCGGGGAGGCCCTGCTCGACCAGAAGGCCGGCGAATGCATGACGGCGGATCCATTGGTGGTGGATAGAGAAGAACTCGCCACCCATGCGCTGAACCTGATGGAGGAGAACACGGTCACATCCCTGGTCGTGTCCAGCGGGGAGGGGAAGGTGGCCGGCATCATCCACCTGCATGACCTCTGGCGCACCGAGATGATCTGATGAGCGGCGACAACCGGGCCAGGGCCCGCAACATAAAGATGATCCTGATGGACGTCGACGGGACCTTGACCGATGGGACACTGATGCTGCTGCCGGACGGCGAGGAGCTCAAATCCTACCATGTTCGCGACGGCATGGGCATCATGATGGCCCACCTGGCGGGATTCAAGACCGGACTCATCACGGGCAAGACGAGCCGGGCCCTGAATTTTCGCGCGGAACGGCTCCGGGTCCAGGAGGTCCACCAGGGTGTCCTCGACAAAAACCAGATCCTGGGCGAGATCCTCGACCGCCATGGGCTGACGGAAGGCGAGGTCGCCTACATCGGGGACGATCTGGGAGACCTGCCGGTCCTAAAGCGGGTGGGCCTGGCCGCGGCTGTGGCCGACGCCCATCCCCGTGTAAAGGAACACTGCCATTTCCTCTGCCGGCAGGCCGGGGGGAAAGGCGCCGTCCGGGAATTTCTGGAATTCATCTTCGATGCCCAGGACAAATGGGCGGAGATCCAGGAGAAACTGGGCGGGATGACAAGTATAAAAATCTGACCGCCGCGGGAAAAGAGGTTGCAATGCGATTAAAACCGGAGATCTTCAGGGAATACGACATACGCGGCATCGTGGGCAAGGACCTGACGCCTGAAACCGTCGAGATACTGGGGCGAGGTATCGGGACCTATGTCCGCCGCCACGGCAAAAACACGGTCGCCCTGGGTCGGGACTGCCGGCTCAGCTCGCCTGAATTCGCCGCAGCCCTCACCCGGGGCCTGCTCTCCACCGGGTGTGACATCCTGGCGCTGGGCACCATCCCTACGCCGCTCCTGTATTTCTGCGTCTACACCCAGGACCAGGAAGCGGGGGTGATGATCACGGGATCGCACAACCCCCCGGAATACAACGGATTCAAGCTGATGCTGGGGCACGAGACCCTGTTCGGGCAGGATATCCAGGACATCCGCCGCCTCATCGAGGACCAGGATTTCATATCGGAAGCCGGCGGCGAGAGCCGGGATTACGACATCGTCCCCGAGTATCACCGCTACGTGGTCGAGAACATCCACCTGGACCGCCCCTTGAAGGTGGTGGTCGACGCGGGCAACGGAACCGGGGGCGAGGTGGCGGTCCCCATCTTCTCGGACCTGGGATGCGACGTCGTCCCTCTCTACTGCGAGATGGACGGCAACTTCCCGCATCACCATCCCGATCCGACCCTGCCCGAGGCGCTGGAAGACCTCATCCGGACAGTCAAGCAGACCCGGGCCGACCTGGGCATCGCCTATGACGGGGACGGCGACCGGATTGGGGTCATCGATGATCGGGGCGAGATCATCTGGGGCGACAAGCTGCTCATCCTGTTGGCCAGGGACCTCCTCCCGCGCCACCCGGGAGCCACCATCATCTCCGAAGTCAAGGCCTCGAAACACCTGTACGACGAGATCGAGAAGCTGGGCGGCCGCCCCATCATGTGGAAGACGGGCCATTCTCTGATCAAGAAGAAGATCCAGGAGGAAGGCGCGCTGCTGGCCGGCGAGATGAGCGGGCACATCTTTTTCGCCGACCGCTTCTTCGGATTCGACGACGCCATCTACTCGTCGGCACGCGTGCTGGAGATCCTCTCTCGATCGTCCCGCAAGCTGTCGGAATGGCTGTCCGACCTGCCCGAGACCTTCATCACCCCCGAGATCCGCATCTATGCCTCCGACCAGGTCAAGTTCAAGATCGTGAGCATGGTGCGGGACGAGCTCGCAGCCCTCTATCCGATCATCGACATCGATGGCGTCAGGGCCACGTTCCCCCGGGGATGGGCCCTGGTCCGCGCCTCCAACACCCAGGCAGCCCTGGTCCTGCGCTTCGAGGCCGACACCGCCCGGGATCTGGATGCCATCAAGGGAGAGGTGGAAGAGATCATCGAAAAGGCCATCAAGGGCCTGGCCCCGTGAAGAGGAGAATGTCATGGACCTGCGTGCTGTGATTATGGCGGGGGGGACAGGGACCCGGTTCTGGCCGCTGAGCCGGCGGAAGAGGCCCAAACAGTTCCTGCCCATCACGAGCCACAAGACCATGATCGAGGAGACGGTGGGCCGGCTTTATCCCCTCCTGAAGCCCGGCGAGATATACACCATCGCCGACCAGGAACTGACAGAAATCCTCCGCGGCTATCTGCCGGATGCTCCGGCCGGGAACCTGCTCATCGAGCCCGAGGCCCGCAACACGGCGCCCTGCCTGATGCTGGCCTCGGCCGTCCTGTATCTGGAGAACCCGGAAGCCGTGTTGGCCGTTCTGCCTGCGGATCATGCCATCCGGGATGCGGACAAGTTTCGGGAACGCCTCAGGGCCGGCGCAGAGGCGGCCGCGGCGGATGACCGTCTGATCACCTTCGGGATCCCTCCGGCCTTCCCGGCCACCGGCTACGGATACATCCGGTTCTCGCGGACTTCCCCTCAGGTCTTCGGGGGAGGGGCATCTTTTTATGCTGTCCAGGAATTCAAGGAAAAGCCGGATTCGGCTGCCGCGCAGGAATTCTGTGATGCCGGCAACTATTTCTGGAATTCCGGGATGTTCCTGTGGCAGGCGCAGGTCTTTGCCCGCCAGATCGAACGCTATGCCCCCGATCTCCACGCTCACTGGGAGGCGATGCTCGAAGCCGTGCGCCGCGATGACCGGGCCGGCATCGCCGCCGTGTACCAACGGCTTCCCGCCACCTCCATCGACTACGCCCTGATGGAGAAGTCCCAGGGGGTGCTGATGGGTGAGGGAGACTTCGGCTGGTCGGATGTGGGGGCCTGGTCGGCCCTCTCCGAATTCTGGCCCAGGGACAGGGACGGGAACGCCGTCCGAGGCGAAAGCCTGGCCATCGGGTCCCGGAACTGCCTGGCCTACTCCTCCTCAGGCAAACTCACGGCCCTGATCGGGGTGCAGGACCTGATCGTGGTGGAGACCGAGGACGCCCTGCTAATCTGCCGCAAGGATCAGGATCAGAAAGTCAAAGACCTGGTGGCGGAGCTCCGCAAAGCCGGAAAAGACGAGCTTCTGTAGCCGCCAGAACCATGACAGCGACCGGAGACCATAAAAGCACCGGGGACCTAGGGTACTCTCCTATAACCCTGGACCGGCTCAAGGCGGCTTTTTCCCAACAAAAGCTCTTCCGCCCCATGAAGCGGCGGCGTTACGATCCTGAGGACGAGCTCTTCTATGACATAATCGGAGTCCTGCCCGCACACACCGGGCGGGCTCATCTCAAGGTAGAAGGGTTTGTGGGGGGCGGATTCGCCGGACAGGTCTACAAGGTCAGAGTGTTGGACCTGGAACTGCCGGACGGCCCCATCCCGGGGCTGGATACAGGGCAGAGCTACGCACTCAAGCTGCTGTTGCCGGCCCGGGGCTTTCCCAGGTGGCTCCGCAGCCTGCTGTATGCGGCCGGCTTCCAGGGCCCCTTCGCCCCCCAGGTCAACCCCACAGCGGCCCGCGCAGGCGCCCTGTGGCAGAAATTCATCCGGCGCGGTGCCGAGCTCCGGCTCGGCTCGGAAGAGGCCGTGGTGGACATTCTGGCCACCCTGGTCGATCCGGACCTGGGCAGCTCGGGAGAGATCAGCGAGTGGGTGGACGGACGCCTCTGGAGGTTCGAGGTGGACGACGACCTGGATGCGCGGAGGAAGAGGAAGCCCGGCCGGCCGGATACGGGGGTGGGCTCACCTGAATACCACGCCAAGAAGGCCTTCATGGCCGACCTGGTGCGGCTCATGCATGACATGGGAGCGCCGGAGCTGGCCCGCCAGTACGAATGGTGGACCTGCAAGAGCCAGCCCAACGCGCTCAAGCGCCGGCGCGACGACTCTGATCCGCGCAGCGGCCATGTGGCCGTGGACTTCCGGGCCGGCCTGGCCCTGCTTCCATTCCTGCCCATGTCTCCGGCGGACATAGGGCTCATATGCAAGGGCCTTCAGAGAGGCCGTGTCGTCCAGTTCGACCGGGGTGACCTGGACCGTCTGCGGCGGTTCATCGAGCGAGATCCCGGTTCCTTCGCAGACATGCAGGACGCCTTCGAGGAACTGGTAAAAACGGACGGGGAGTACCGGGATTCGCTGCCCGACATCACGGCTCACACCGTCCGGCTGCTGTACAGCCGCGCCCTCTGGCGGTCCATCCTGCGCCAGCACATGACCGGCCTGGCCCTCCGGAAACACATCGACGCGGAGACGGCCGCCCAAGCCGCAAATGGCGGCCCCCGAGCCGCAGCCCTCTATCTGCTGGGGGCGCTGCCGTTCCTGGGCCGCTTTTTGCGGCGGGTGGGGGGCCACCGCCTGTACCGGCGGCACTACCGCCTCCTGTGTTCCAGCCCCTCCTACATCGGCCGTACCTGGAAGGCCCGCCGCGCCGAGGCGCTCATCCGCTGGCACCGGGACGGGCGTGTGACCGGCCAAAAGGCAGAGCGCCTCAATCAGGCGCCCCTGCGGTTCGCCGGCCATCTCCCGCTCTCTCTCCTCCCCGTGGGTCTGCACCGCTTTTTCTCCGACCGCAGGTTCGCCCGGCAACGGCTGGACTCTATCTTTCTCCGGCCGCTGCGCCTCTATTTCCGGGCGGACGCCCGCGAGCAGTGGCTGCGCGACACCATCTCCCAGGGGGAAGAGAGCGGAATGCTCACCCCCGAGGAGAGCGGCCGCATCCGGTCACGGATCAAGGAGCCCTTCATCCAGAAATACCTCAAGAGCCTGGCCGTGCACGTATGCACGGTCCCGATCACCCAGATCGTATCGATCCTGGTGGCCGTCATCTATGTGCGGCTCCATCCGGAGCTCTCCTGGCAGGAGGCATCCCTGCGGGCCGGCCTGATCCTGGGCCTGTTCCAGGTCATCCCCATCTCGCCCGGTTCCCTGGCGCGCGGCCTGTATGTCACATTCCTGGTCCTTCGGGAACGCAATTTCAAGGATTACAACATCGCCTTTTTCCTGAGTTTTTTCAAATACGTCGGCTACCTGGCCTTCCCCATCCAGATGGCCTACCGGTATCCGGATCTAGCGCGCTTCATGGCCGGCCACTGGGCCACCAGCGTGGTCCACATCGTCCCGGTATTCGGAGAGCGGGGGGCCCTGCTGGAGCACGCCATGTTCGACCTGTTCTACAACTATCCACTGACCGTGAGGCAGCGCATGCAGCGGAGGCGTCAGTCCCGAGCAGGGAGAGCAAAGCGTTCCTGGCATACCGTTCCCGCGCTCCTGGTCTGCCTCGGGGTTCTGATCGGTCTCGAGGCCATATACGCCCGGCTGACCGGAAACCCGGCCGGATTCAATCAGGTATGGTGGGCTGCCCTGTGGGTCCCGGTCCTTCTGGGATTAGCGGTGACGGCAGGGGCCGGTGGGACCTCACTCGGCGGACGCCTGGGCATGGCGGCCCTTAGCGGCTCGCTCCTGGGGTGGCTCTATGCGGTGAGCAGCGCGCTTAGTAAGCAGGTGTTGGCCGCGGGCGTGTCCGAATCCTTGTCCCTTGTGACCTTGCTCGGCCGCACGGCTGCCCCGGGATTCTGGCAGGCCTTCCTCTTCACCCTGCTGGCACTGGTTGCCGTCCTGGTCGCGGAGACCCGCAGGGTCCGGGCGTAGGCGGCGCTCACACCAGCATCCGTCCGGTCTGCGCGACCGAATCCAGGACCGCGGCCCGGCAAGACGGCCCCCTCTAACGCTCTGCCTCGACCTCTCCCCGGATAATGCGGACCTCACCCAGGCCCAGATCCCGGA